>NZ_RAWD01000084.1:0-30168 GCF_003612065.1 Corallococcus sp. CA047B | reverse complement strand
TGGCGCGGCTGGCCGCCGCATAGGCGCTCTGCGCCCGCTGCCTCCCCCCGAAGACAAGGTTGAGATTGAAGTCAACGAGAAGCCCGGCCTCGTGCCAGCAAACCGGGCTTCTTCAACAGCCTGCTAGGTCCGTGTCCTTCCAAGGACAGGGACGGGATGGCCGGCTTCATCCGGCCATCCCGGATGGCCCACACTGCGTCGATTCAGAAGCGATGCTCCCGTCTGGGGGGGGGAGGCTTGCATGGGCAGGGGACGTGAGGCGGCAACCGCCGTGGCAATGAAATATCAGGTCACGGCGCTTCAGGTGGTGATCTACTTCAACAGGGAAGGCGATCATGACCACAATGGGCTCATCTTCGCGCTCACGAAGAACGTCTCCATCCTGAAGTACATCCAGGCCCTGGGCCGGGTGGGCCTGCCACCGGGCCCGGAGCCCTCCGACACGCCGGACACCTGGTATGCGAAGGCGAAGGCCCGCGCCGACGTGCTGGGAATCACGCTGCCTTCCACTCCTGAGGAAGCTCGCCAGCCCCATCCCCTGATGCGTCCGCTGGTGCTGCGCGCTCGCAAGGGCGACCTCCTCCAGGTGGAGCTTCGCAACGAGATCCAGCGTCGCAAGGTGGGGCTGCACCTGGTGGGTGGGGGCTACGACGTCAAGGAGGATGAGGGCTCCCACGTCGGACGCTCACCCTCCAGTCTCGTGCGCACCGGCGGACGCCACGTCTACGACTGGCGTTGTGAGAACGAGGGCGTCTTCCCCATCCACGACGGCGGGAACTACTCTGGAGGCGAGGACGGCACCAACGTGCACGGACTCTTCGGCGCCTTGATTGTCGAACCGGCGAGCTCGCGGTGGCGCGACCCCGTGACAGGCCGCTCATCGGTGGATGCGCGGGGGATGCACCAGGAACTGGATGGGCTCTACCTGGATGTGCTGCCTCCGGGCGTGCCGGATGCGTGCGCCCCGTCCACCCTAAGAGAGTGTTGTCGAACCCCGGGGCGGTGAGCAGCGCAGGTACATGGGGAAGAGCTACCCGTCGGACCTCACGGATCTGCAGTGGGCGCTGGTGGAGCCATTACTGGAGGAGTTCTACCGACGGGGCGGCCGTCCGCCCCTTCACCCGCGTCGGCGCATTCCCGATGCCCTGCTGTACGTCATGCGAGGAGCAATCTCCTGGCGGATGCTGCCTCATGACTTCCCCTCGTGGGACACGGTGTACAGCTGCTTCCGGCGGTGGCGTGACGCAGGCTTGCTGGAGCGCATCCACGCGGTGCTCCGCACGGAAACACGTCACCACTTGGGACGCGACGCGCACCCCAGCGCAGGCGCGCTGGACAGCCAGACGGTGAAGACGACGGAAAAAGGGGGCCCAGGGGGTACGACGGCGGCAAGAAGGTGAAGGGCAGGAAGCGACACATGTTGGTAGACACCGAAGGTCTTGTCCACGCGCTGCGCGTCCACCCAGCCAGCGTTCAAGACCGAGACGGCGCGCAGCTTCTTCTTGGCGGCAAGTCCAGAGAGGACTTCCCTCGCCTGCGCAAGCTCTGGGTGGATTCGGGCTATGCGGGCCGGTGCAAGTGCAGGCTGGAGGAGAAGTTCGGCTGGAACGTGGAAGTCGTTCGCCGGCCCAATGAGGGGCGGCGACGCTGGTATGGTTTGCCTCCCGAGATTGAGCGCCCACCGCTTCCTCGCGGTTTCATGGTGGTCGCGCGCCGCTGGGTGGTGGAGCGCACCTTTGGCTGGCTCAATCTCTTTCGCCGCCTCAGTAAGGATTATGAGCAGAAGCCCGCCTCCAGTGAGGCCTTCATCTGGTTGGCGATGACGGCCCTCCTGCTGCGTCGGCTCGCTCCTTCATGAGGGTTCGACAACACCCTCTTAGAGCCCTGACGGCACGCATAGGCGTTGTCACCAGCCATCCAGCCATCCAGCCATCCAGCCATCCAGCCATCCAGCCATCCAGCCATCCAGCCATCCAGCCATCCAGCCATCCAGCCATCCAGCCATCCAGCCATCCAGCCATCCAGCCATCCAGCCATCCAGCCATCCAGCCATCCAGCCATCCAGCCATCCAGCGAGCGCTGCATCGGCTGGATTTCTCACATAAGAAAAATCCTTCGTCGCCTCGGAGCGAGACGCTCCGCCCGACTTCCGGCGCCTGAGTGTCCTCGCCGCGCGATCGAGGCCGTGGACGTGCGGCGACTCGCCTTCCTCACGGAGTCCTTCTTCAGCATTGTCATCACGAGAGAGCATGACTGGGCTCGGTAGGCCAGCGCGCTCAAGGGCTTCGCCCGAGCGGACGCTGGACGACATTGACGTTCGTGGACCCATTCGCATGGGCTGGCGGACCAATTGGTTTCGCCACTGCCTCGCGCGCCCTCATCTCAACACTGGAGCCGGCGGACGCGCCAACTACATCTTGGCTTTGGCGTCCCTGATCCATCATGCAAACACCTATTGCGATCCACCTGACTTCTTGATTTAGTACCGCTTTCCAACTCATCAGCCCGCAGCACCGAGAAAAAAAATAAATGCGATCCAAACGTTTCCAGCTACTTATCAATGAACTAACGAACGAACTTCAAGGCGATGAAACGCCTCCGACTTTCCTTGCGTATCGCTTAGTTGAAAACACCTGGAAAGAGGAAACAACCGGACAACAGGCCGATGCCACTGCATTGACTGGAATTACCGAAGCATCAACAAGCGGAAGCAACTGGAGAGCACCCAACAGCACTGTGGCATTCTTTCCGATTACGTCTCTTGACGCAGTGGTTTCCCTTGAGTTTTCGACCGCGCCAAAGGCGTCAACGCGCACCATTTTTTCCCAGCGAATAGACAGGTGTCTGCGGCATTCCGAAAATGAGTACAGGGCGCTGTATGACACCACGACTGGCCTGCTAAGCAGGGCTGGCTTGGAGGCAGAGGTCAAGAGCCTGCTGGTCGAGATTCCCTCTTCAATAGAGACTGTGACGACAGGCATGGGCGAGCCTAGTGCCTCTATTTGGGTGCTCGCTCTAGATATCGATCATTTCAAGCAAATCAATGACACTTTTGGACACCTATACGGCGACGTTGTGCTAAAGTGTTTTGCACAACGCATTCTTGATGAGTCACAGAGGACAGAGTCGCACTTAAGTTCAGGCGCACGCATTCGTGTCGCAAGGTCAGGTGGCGAAGAGTTCTTCGTTGTAGTCTCAGGAACTGCAATCAATAGCGAAGTCGAGAGCCTCTCCGAATCCCTCAGACGGGTAACTGCGGAATCGCCGCTCCCTACGGAGGCGGAATGGCAAAGCGCATACGGAGGATCGACAGCAGGACTGTCTTTACCCCATCCAAGTGAGCGCAAGGTTACTGTCAGCATTGGCGTATCTTCTGGCGTATGCCCCAGAGACAAGTCGGGAGTCCAGTTTGTAGAGCAGTTAAAGAACGAGGCGGATGCTGCCCTTTATCGAGCCAAGACCTCCGGCAGAAACACGGTGCGTTGGTTCTCCGGGATACTCCAAAGTGGCGGACGAGTCTTGGAGCATCACCAAGACACCGGAATTGTTGCCATCGACATTGGCAGGCAAGTTAAAGTGCGTGTCGGGCAGGAGTTCTTGGTTTATCACCCAGACTTTTCCGGCTTCACCCCCTTTGTTTTTAGCGATGGTCGCACCAAAAAGCGCATTGGCACATATCCAAAGATGCATTCAGGCAGAATCATCGTATTTGACTCCCAACAGGAAATGTCTTTCTGCGCGACTGCCGAGGTGCGCGGCATTAAAGCGTTCCCTCCGGGGTCAGTACTAGAAGCGATTCCGCTTGGCTCAATTACGCACCTATTGCCATCATCGCCGATCAACCCAATTCCAGCGACGGATCTCAGCTCGGTGGAGAGACTTTCTTCTGTCGTCGAAGAACTCTCGAGTTCCAATTCCGACTTCTCTGTTATTGCATTTTCGCTTGAGAATTCGGAGCCACTCAGCGAATCTCGAGGTAGCGTTTTTATCAATGCGTCGCTCGCGCGGCTGTATGACTCGATTCGGCAATCGTTCCCCAGTCTGTCGACCATCTCTCAGATCCAACCCATGCAGTTTGCGACCGTCGTAACCGGCATGACATCGGCGTCGAAGGTGCGTGCATTGATGGAGAAGACTCTAGAGCAGTCGACAAGCGCCAGTCATGGGTTGACCTCCTTTGGCGCGGGTGCATTCATTTCAGCCGGAGACTCGAAAGCTCACCAACTCCCGGCCAAACATGCGCTAGAGTTTGCCCGCTATGCCGTCTCACCAGGCATGCGCGGCAAAGAAAAATTTGCATTCTTCTTGCCTCACGAGGCATGGAAAATTGTGCACGCCTCGCGAGATGCCGGTGTTCACCTGAAGGGAATAGCAGACTACCATAAACTCAAAGAACTGGGCGTCCAAGACGCAAAGCTTGAGAACCAAGCAGCGACTTGCGCAATGGAGGCCGCATCGCCAATTCCCGAACTGGCGCTTAGTGCATCTCAAAATGCAGTCACGCTTGATCCCAAGCCGGGCATGTATTGGGCAAACAGGGCGGTCGCAGAGTTCTTTTTTGGTGATCGTTCTCGCGCATATGACGCCTTCCTCCTAGCTCCGGAAGTCGCAAAGACTATCGCAGCAGCTGAAGGCTCGCCGCCACCAAACGGCAGGAACTTTGAGTTCTACTCAATTCCATACTCACTATCAATGCATGCGCGGTACAGACAGAACCCCAAGAGTATCGACATCGGCATTTTACTTCGCTGCCTTAAAAACGCATCATCAATCAAGGTTGGTTTGCGCTTGCTGACGCAGTCGTTGATTCAAGAGGTTGAGGCCGCACTAAAAGAGCTAGGTGCGCCTCCGGTCAAGAGCTAACACTACTGTGCAATAAACGCCAAGCTTTGCCGGTGCTCGGGCCCCGCCGCGCCACAAGCAGCAGGGCAGTCGCAGCAGGAGCATGCGCGACTGGAGAAGCCACTGAATGGTGATAGAGGCCGAGTTGTGGCGCTCAGTGCGCAAAGGAAGCACCTCGCACCTGGAAACACTCGGAGCATAGGAAGAATAGACGAGGTCTTAAGGGGGGGGGGCGAGCTGGTGCGCAGGGGCCGAGGAGGGCCGCTGAGGGTGGCTGCCCGAGCAATGGGCCCTTTCGGTGGACAGGCCGCGCAGTCCCCTGAGGCACACGCTTGCCGCCCCCGGGGCCAAGCTAACACCTGCAATCGGCAATCCCAGCTGCTCCTCAATGCCGCGCGCCCCTCTGGCGCGCTTTACGTACGCCATAACCCGCGCGTATCCACACCCCACACAGACGAACACGTCAAAGTCAAACATCCTTCTCCACAACCCCGCGAAAGTTCTCTCGCGGCGCCCTTTCCTTCTGCCACTACTTGCTGGCCGCTGCCTGGAACGGCATCACCTCGCACGGGTTCATCACGGTCACCACCTTCGGGACGCCCCTTCATGCGCTGGCAGAAGAAATCACCATCAAGCAGTGCCACTCGCGCTGAGTCGCGAACACGCCTTCGCCCCCCCCTTCCGAACGACATTGGTAGGAATTAGACTTGGCATCACCCTGCGGTCCGGAGGGCTTGTCTGCGATGACGCTATTCCGAACGTGGCCCTGCCTACGACTGGCAAGAGCTGAGATATCCGCAGCGGTGCCGCTGCGAAACCGGGCCTCCTGCCTGCATGCCAAATCCATCCCCTCCTGACCTGCATCCCTCGACCTGGGCCGCCCTCGAAGCCACGGGTGTGCTTCAGAGCCCCGAACACGGGCTCGTCCAGAGCTTCTACGGCCAGCAGCGCGCCAGGCGCAGCCAGGTCCCCTTCATGAACCACATCCATGAAGGGCTGGCTGTCATGGTGCGCACCCAGGCATCGCCGCAGGCCCTGCGCGCGTTCTGCCTGCATCCCCTCGTCCAGGGCGACACGGACCTGCGGGACCACTACGCACGGGTCGCCCAGACCTTGGCGCCTGTTCCGGATGGGGCCTTCGTGCTGGGGCTCGCCATGGAATACCGGTCGGTGGCCAATGACTACCTCGCCCGTGCGACGCTGCCTCCAGCGGGCATCCGGCTTTCGCCCCTGGTGGAAGTCAACGCCATGCTGGTGGGCGACAAGGTCCAGAACCGCAAGGACTTCGAGTTGCACCACGCGCAGACCCACGCCCATCGCGTCAGGCTGGCGGAATACTTCCAACAGTGGTGTCAGGCATTGCAGGTCGAGCACCTCTACCCGTGGCTGAAGGAGATGCTTCAAGGAGCGGCCTGGAGCTGAGGGCCTGGCAGGTCCGGGCTCCGGCGGAAGAAGGCGGGCCCTGCGCATCCCGCCTTCTCCCAGGCCGAAGGTGACGTTTACGGTGTGGTCGTCCAGGCGTATGGGGTCCAGGCGGAGGAGCCCGCCACGTGGGTGAGCTGGAACCCGGTCGCGTTGCCGGAGGTGTCGGTCCAGTCTGCGCGGGCGGCGTCGGATACCCACGCGAGTGCAGCTCCGCCATGACGGCCGCCTCCAGGTTGCCGGTGATGGAGATGACCCCATCGTCGTAGATGTCCCCCGGCCCCCCACGTGATTCCATCCACCTCCTTGGCGCCATTCGCCTGAACGATGCTGACCGGGTTCAGGACGAAGGTGGCACCGTGCATGGCTCGGCCAGAAAGAATGCAAAAGAATTCCCTGGGGCCCTTCCCTGGATGAACGGCAGGCCGCACTGCCGCCCCCCGCTTCCACCAGGAGCCCCCATGTTCCGGATTCCGTCCTTGTGTCTCTGCCTGTTTGCCTCGCTCGCCATCGCCGACGAGTCCTCTTCCAAGCCCGCGCGGCTCACCGTGGCCCAGAAGAACGGCTGGGCCGTCTACGACAAGGACCTGAAGGAGAAGGAGGACGCGGTCAACAAGGCCTGCGGGTCCACCTTGAAGAGCAGCTACGACAAGACGACCTACCCCGCCTTCGACCCGATGAAGGACCGGACCCAGAGCGCATGCCGGGCGGCCGTGGGCACCCTGGTCGAGGTCTGCGGCACCGCGGATGGCAAGGCGGCGGTGAAGGAGGCGCTCACCAAGACGGTGTGCCGACTGTCGACGGATGGAACCCGGGTCTCACTCGATGCGGGCGTGCTGACCATCCACATCGACCCGGCGAAGAGCTCCATCGCGGGCAAGGAGGCCGGGAACTACAGCTGGAAGAGCGCCCTTGAGGAAGTGCTGTAGTTCCATCCGTCAGTACGCGACGGTCGCGGTGTAGGCGAAGTGGTCGGAGCCGAACTTCTCCAGGCGCTCGGCGGGACCGGTGCCGATGCCCTGGAGGACGTAGATTTGATCGATGGGCACACCCTCGACGCCCGCCGTCCGCAGGTGGTTCATGCCAGGGATGTCCTGTGACAGCGGGCGGTTGAAGTCACCCACCAGGACGACCGGCAGTCCCCGTCCGCGCAGGTCGGCGACCACCTCGTGCACCACGGCGTTGTGCGTCCGCCAGCGCTCCTGACGCTCGGGGTGCTCTCCGTTCCAGGCGCCGGAGATGTAGTGGGTGTTGACGAAGGCCAGCTTCGCGCCGGTCTCCTTGTTCTTCAGCACGACCCAGTTCACGAAGCGCGAAGGCGTCACCTCGGCCTCACCGCCATGCGTGAGTCGGGACCCGTCACCGGTCTTCTCGTACTTGTTCCTGCGCCAGGAGATGGCGATGGAGTTGCGCGCATCAAGCCGGCTCTCGCCGGGCCGGAAGTGGTCGTAGAACTCGAGCGCCCCAAGCCGGGTGTGGCCCTCGGAGGTGTCCACCTCCTGCCAGCCGATGATGTCCGCGAGCGGCTTGAACGTCGCCTGCCCGTGCAAGGTGTTGTGCGTCGCGACCGTGGTCGTCGTGACGGCGAGGGCCTCGGTCCGCGCCGAGGTGGAGGGCAGAAGCCCCAGGGAGAGGAGAAGGCTGACGACGGCCGAAGAAAGCAGCTTGAACATGGTCCCTTGATTCTTGCCCAGGCGACTCCCGGCTCATCCAGGAAAAAATGATTTCCAGGACACTGCCTCGCAGGGCGTCCACCGTGCAGCGCGCTGCACACGTGCGCCCCCTTGCACGCGGTCCCCTGCACACCGGGCGCGGCGCGCCTTTCATGAGCGACGGCGGTCTATGCTGGCACATGGGTTGCTGCATACCGCCGTGACTCTGGAGCCCAGATTCGAAAGGGTTGTGCATGGCCGAGCCCATCGTGCTGTTGCTGCTGCTGCTGGTGCTGTTCATCGTCGTCCTGGGGCCCGGGCTCTTCGTGGGGGGGCTCGTCTTCATGCTGAACGGCTACCGGTTCCGCGGGGGCCTGGTGACGCTCCTGGGCGCCACGACGATGGGGCTCGTGTACTGGGCCTACAGCGCAATCGGCGACATGAACTTCTCGAAGGGGCGCGTGCTGCGTCTCAAGGGGCGCGCTCGCGTGGCCCGTCGGGCCCTGGGGGACGGCTGGGCGGACGACGCCGCTCCGGCGCTCGAGGGCCTCACGCCCTGGCAGCGGACCGTGCTGGGAGAGGCGTGGATGTACTCCGCGAGCCTGGAGCATGCGTCGGTTCCGGCCTTCGCGAAGCTGTCGCTCAAGCTCTCCTCCCTGGGCGCGCCCTCGGAGCTGCTGGAAGCGTGTCACCTCGCCGCCCTGGACGAGGTCCGTCATGCCAGGCGGTGCTTCGCGTTCGCCCGGGCCTACTCGGGGCTGCCGTGGAGCGCGGGAACGATTCCGGAGCTGGGACAGGAGCGTCCCCTGCCCTCGAATCCAGGCGAAGCGGATGACTGGTCCCGGCTGGTGCGCGGGTCGTTGCTGGACGGATGCCTGGGGGAAGGGCTGGCCGCCAGCGTCGCCGGTGAAGCGGCGCGGCGGGCCAGCGACCCCGTCGTGCGCGAGACCCTGGCGGTCATCGCCGAGGATGAGGGACGGCATGCGGAGCTGGCCTGGGACGTCATCGCCTTCGCCCTGGAGCGGGGCGGAGGCAAGGCGAAGCAGGCGCTGCGTCAGGCATTGGAAGCACTGGAGGCGCAACAGACGCCCGCGCTCCCACGCATCCCGGGCGTGGACGAGGCCTTCCTGGCGCGCAACGGCGTGTTGCCCCAGGCGGAGTTGGGGCGACTGATGGAGGAGTGCCTCCAGCGGACGCGGGTCCGGGCGTCGGCGTGGGTGGAGCCGTCGGCCGCCCTCCCGCCCGCTCCCCTGCCTGGCGGTCTTCGTCGCGGCCCGTGAGGAGCCCTTAGCTTATCCGCGTTCTTCACACCCACGGAGACGCGGATGGCCAGGAAGATGAAGGCGGTGCAGGTGCGGCAGGCGAAGGGCCCGCTCGAACTCGTCGAACGTGACGTGCCGGAGCCGGGTCCCGGACAGGTGCGCCTCGCGGTGGAGGCCTGTGGCGTCTGTCACAGCGATGCCATCACCAAGGAAGGCTGGATGCCTGTCCAATACCCACGGGTCCCGGGTCACGAGGTGGTGGGCCGCATCGACCAGATAGGCCCCGGGGTGACGGCGTGGAAGGTGGGACAGCACGTCGGCGTGGGCTGGCACGGAGGCCACTGCGGTCAATGCACCGCCTGCCGCGAAGGCGACTTCGTCACGTGCGAGGTGCAGCAGGTGTGTGGCATCAGCTACGACGGCGGCTACGCGGAATACATGGTCGCGCCCCAGGAGGCGCTCGCCCGGGTGCCCGAGGGCATGAACTCCGTGGACGCCGCTCCCCTGCTCTGCGCGGGTGTCACCACCTTCAACTCCCTGCGCCACATGGACGTGCGGCCGGGGGACCTGGTGGCGGTGCAAGGCATTGGCGGGCTCGGGCACCTGGCCATCCAATATGCCCGCAAGCTGGGCTATCGCACCGCAGCCATCTCACGGGGCGCGGACAAGCGGCAGCTCGCGCTCGAACTGGGGGCGCACGAGTACGTCGACACGGAGCAGGGCCCGGTGGCCAAGGCGCTCCAGAAGCTCGGTGGGGCGCGCGTCATCATGATGACCGCATCGAGCAGCAGCCTCGCGGGCGAGCTGGTGGGTGGCCTGGGACGCAATGGCACCCTGCTGTTGCTGGGCGCGGGCGCGGAGCCCATCCCCGTCAGCAGCCTGCAACTGCTCATGAAGCGGCAGCGCGTCCAGGGCTGGCCGAGCGGCGTCCCCCAGGACTCGCAGGACACGATGGCCTTCAGCGCGCTCGCCGACGTGCGCTCGCGCAACGAAGTGTTCCCGCTCGAGCGCGCCACCGAGGCCTATGAGCGGATGATGGGCAACCACGCCCGCTTCCGGGTGGTGCTCAAGCTTCGGTGAGCCGTTTCGCCAGAGGAGGAATGATGGCACCGTCGGGAGCCGCCTTGTGCGGCGCTCCGTCCTCGACGTGGTGCGCACGCCGAGGCCTTCATTCCTCCAATGTGCCCCTCAGCGCCCCCCCTTCCGGAGGCTCGGCGGGTGCGGGCGGCATCAGCGCGAACCGGACATCCTGTCCAAGCTGCTGACGGAGCTTCGTGCAGATCCGAGAAACGACGTTGCTGGCGTCCTCGATCGACAGGCCACCGTCATGGAGCACGACATCCAGGTTGCGTCGGTCGTTGTAGTAGAAACCCCATTCGTGCCCATCGATGAGCACCTGCCCCTCCCCCTGGCCATAGTTCAACTGCTCGCTGACCGCGCCCTCCGGAAAGAACACGGACAACGGTGGAGAACCGCTGTAGTCCAGGCCATCCCAGTTCGAATCATCACACGACAGTTTGAACACCAGCTCAGACGGTTCCATCGCTTCTCCCCACACCCGCGACATCGAGGCTCAGAGTTCCTCCGCGACAATGGTTGGCGAGTATCCAGACTCGCGGAGGCGATCAGCGACGCGCTTCACGCCCTCGGCTGACTGCCTTTGATACCTTCCGCTCTGCGCATTGACGCGAACCGTCCGGTCCTTCCCGAACACCAATTCGCCGCCTGCCTTCGCTGGACGACCGCCCGTAAGCTGCGTGTGTTTCGCGCCATGCACCGGAGATCCACGCACCGCGATCGACATCTGCCCCGCCTCATCAACGACATAGATGTAGGGCACGTCGAGTACCGCGCCTTCAAAGCCCTCATCTTTCAGTACCAGGGATTCCACCGGGTCAATCTTGTTGCTGGACCTTGGACGCACCGCAGGAAGGTCATCAAAGTGGCGGGCTCCTTTTCTTGTTCCCGTCTTTACCGGCGCAGGTCGCGTCAGCCGTTCGAACTCTTCAGCTGTGAAGGCATTCTCTCCCGCGACCTTCGCTGCCTCCGCCGACATCCTGGGAGCAAACGGGTTTCCGGCCCTGGCGAGCAACGCTTCTTCTTCCAAGGCAAGACGCGTGGCTCTCGACATCTGTCCAGCACGACCCAACATGACCAGGTTGAAGGCCGTCAACCCACACGACATCGAGGCGCCATGCCCCCTCGAGAGGTCGTCGCCACATTGATACGCGGTCCCGAAGGTGCCTTCGAAACCCGCGGTCAGCGGGTCAACCAGTCCCTGGTCGCCTGGGTTGTGTCCCTTGGCTGAAAAGAGTGACGCTGCCGCCCACCCCAGGATGACAGGCTTGAAGAGAAGAGCTGGCGCGGTCACGGTCGCGACGTAGCCCTGGCCAATGGTGCATGCTGCTGCATTACCAGCGGCGCAATCCTTCGTCAGCTCACTGTAGCCCGCATTGGCGCAACTCGAGGGCCCCCTCTCACAGGCCTTCTGAAGGGCTGGAGGCAGATTGCCGTACCTATCATTCGGTGATCGCCCATCTGGGTCCGTGTAGATGAGCGGATTCCCGTTCGCGTACAGCCACGGCTGGAGGCTGACAGGGATTGGAAGTCGCTGTTCGGTCGCGAGGATGTCACCGAGAAGCGGATCCTCGGAGAGAAAGCGACCCGTGCTGGCGTCGTACCAACGCGCGGAGCCCGTCAGCGGCAGGACGCACAGCACCGCCAACAGCACTCGAAGCCATGGCACCCGCTTCATTCTGCATCCCCCCGCGCCAACGGCCTGAATTCCGCGCAGCGATTGCCGGGCGCAGGGCCACAGAGGCGCGAGCAGACACCCAGGACGCTGCCCGGTTCGCGTGACGCGCGCTCGAAGATGACGGGGTCCACCGCGAGCGCGAATTGGATGGGCTTCCCTCCAGGCGCGAACAGGGTGGAGACATCAAAGGGCCGAGGTGGTGGTTTCCTTGCCCCCACCTCGGTGTCTCCCAGGTTGGACACCTTCGTCCAATAGTCACTGGCGAGCGGGGGCGGCGCACCGAGACGCGTCGCGTCCTGGGCGTGGTTCAAGGCTCGCCGTGCAGCCTCCATGACCCGTGGCTTCTTCTGGGAAGCCGCTTTCTCTCCTGGAATCCGGACCGAGCTCCTCATGGCGGCCTCGTAGTTGTAGGCCAGCGCCAGATTCCAATGTGCTGTCATGCTGCGCGGATGAGCGGTGAGGGCCAACTCGGACAGCCGAGCCGCGAGCCCCAGGTTCCAGTCCTGCATAAGGCGCGCGGCCACCTCGGCGATGAGGGCTCCCAGCAACTCCTTCTTGGAGAGGGAACGCATCATGGCGCCCGAGGAGATGGCTTCCTGGGGGATCTCCAGATCCAGGATGATTTTTTCGTTGCTCGCCTCGCCACCGCCGGAGGTGGCTTCGATGTTGGACCGAAACCGTCCATCCTCGTAGCGCAGGAAGAAATGGTGTGGGGCCTCCACCATCGCCACCGGATACCCTAGACGCTCCGCCACCGCGTACCAGAGGACGGGCAGCGAGACACAGTTGCCCCGCTTCGTCGAAAGGAGGCGCCAGAGGGAAGAGGCATCCAGCCGCGCTCCCACCAGGTCGTCCTTGTCGTAGGCGAAGCGGTTCTCCTTGTAGATGACCTGATTGATGGCGCGGATGCGGTACTCCGGGTCGGTCCGTCCCCCCACCAGGGAGCGGACCTGACCCGCCAGGAGTTCCACGCGCCTTCGGCCTTCGGGGCCGTCCGTGTCAGGATCCACGAAGGCGCCCAGACGCAGGGCGGCCTCGCCTATGTCGAGTCGGTCCTCCGGGAGTGCGAGCAACTCCCTCGCCACACGCACCATCGGTGGCTCCTCGGCCGCCACGGCGGGGGGCGGCAACGAGGCAAACAAGACTACCGCGACCAGGGCGCCTTCACGCAGGCAACGAGAGCGGGTTCGCACTTCTTGGGACATTGAATCTCCGATGGCGCTCCTACCACGCCAGCCTCCCAGGAGAAAAAGGGCAGGCGTTCGAACGGAGCAGTCCATCCCCAGACACAACCATCCGACGGCAAGTCGCCACATGCACCACCCCTGGGACACGCTCCCAGGGGATGGCTTGTAGCGACCAGACCTCAAGCGTTTCTCAAGTGCGGCCTGGCCTCCAGGCGCCGCCAGCAGAGGTACGACAGCCCCCAGAGCACGCCGGTGGCCACCGCGAAGCCCCACGCCTCCGGGCCATCCCCCACCGCGAAGTGGGCGACGAGCGCGGAGACCAGATTGATGGCGAAGCCGGCGTAGGCCCACTCCTTGAGCCGCGCCGGGACCGGCGCCAGCAGCAGCACTACGCCGAGGAACTTGGCCCAGGAGAGTTCCACCCGGAAGTAGTCCGGGAAGCCGAGGTGGGTGAAGGCCGCCGCCACCTCCGGCAGGCGCAGCTGCGCGTAGGCCGTGAAACCTATCTGCAGGCAGAAGAGCGCCGTGGCCAGCCAGAAGCCGATGATGAGTCCTTTGGAGCGAAGCATGTTCAGGTCCGGGGGGTGGAGGGTAGACCGGGGGGCTCGACGCCGAACTGCTTCGCGTACTCGACGTTCAATCGCTGCCAGCCGTCGAACTTCATCGCCTCGGGGCCGACGATGCGCCCCAGGGGCTCACCGGACAGCAGCCCGTCCAGCACGTCGAAGCAGATGTGCCAGCCCGCCGCACCCATCGAGATGAACCCACGGTGGATGTTGTGCCAGAGCGTGAGCCGGGTGCCGCTGCCTCCCAGCGGCTCCAGTTCCCAGCGCATGTCGCTCCCACCCCAACTGTATTCGAGCAGCTTCGGCGCTTCCGCCCGCTTCACCTGGGTCTCGGCGACGAACGGCGTCGGAGCGCCCACGGTCGTGAGCTTCGCGGTGCCAACGGCACCCAGGTTCCGGTCGGAGTCAAACGGAGCCCACTCGCGCAGATGCTCGGGATCCGTGATGGCCTCCCAGACCTTCGCGGGGGGATGACGCAGGTCGCGGACGAGCACGAGCGTCCACTTCTCCGCCTCCTTGTGGATCCTGGCTCCGGCCGCGGGGCCGGGCGTGTACTTCGCACGGTGGCTCATCGCTTCTTTCCTTTCTTGGGTGTCGGGTCCATCTGATCAAGGTGGCGTTCGAGCGCATCGACGTGGGCCGTCCAGAAGCGCCGGAAGGGCGTCAACCAAGCGTCGACCTCCATGAGCGGTTCGGGCCGGAGCCGGTAGACCCGCTTCTGCGCTTCGACGCGCGCCTCCACGAAGCCGGCCTCGCGCAGCACCCGCAGGTGCTTGGACACGGAGGTCTGCGGCATCCGCAGCTGGCGCTCAAGCTCGCCGACGGAGCACTCCGATGCGGCCAGCAGACTGAGGATGCTCCGGCGGTTCGGCTCCGCGAGGATCGCGAACGAGGATTCCATGCGGCGTATATGCCTATTGATTCATATTCCCGTCAAGTCATATACTGACCGCCATGACCGAGCCCCTGCGCGCCCCCCACCCGCCTCCCCCCGACCGTCACGATCTGATCCGCGTCCGGGGTGCCCGGGAGAACAACCTGAAGGACGTGAGCGTCGAGCTCCCCAAGCGGCGGCTGACGGTGTTCACCGGCGTCTCGGGCTCGGGCAAGTCGTCGCTGGTGTTCGGCACCATCGCGGCCGAGTCGCAGCGGTTGATCAACGAAACCTACAGCGCGTTCGTGCAGGGGTTCATGCCCACGCTGGCGCGGCCCGAGGTCGACGTCCTGGAAGGACTGACGACCGCCATCATCGTCGACCAGGAGCGGATGGGCGCCAACTCCCGCTCGACGGTCGGCACCGCGACCGACGCCAACGCGATGCTGCGGGTGCTGTTCAGCCGCCTCGGCAAGCCGCATGTCGGCTCATCCAACGCCTTCTCCTTCAACATCCCGTCCGCCCGCGGCGTCGGTCAGATGTCACTCGAGAAGGGCAACGGCAAGACCGAGAAGCGCGAGTTCACGATCACCGGCGGCATGTGCCCTCGCTGCGAGGGCATGGGCTCGGTGACGGACATCGACCTGTCGCAGTTGTACGACGACACGAAGTCGCTCGCCGAGGGCGCGCTCACCATCCCGGGCTACACCGCGGACGGCTGGCAGGTGCGCATCTTCGCGGCCTCGGGCTTCCTCGACCCGAACAAGCCGATCCGGAACTACACGAAGCAGGAGCGCCACGACTTCCTCTATCGCGAACCGACCAAGGTGAAGTTCGAAAGCATGAACCTGACCTACGAGGGGCTGGTTCCGCGCATCCAGAAGTCGTTCCTGTCCAAGGACAAGGAGTCGCTGCAGCCGCACCTGCGTGCCTTCGTGGAGCGGGCGGTGACGTTCACCGCCTGTCCCGAGTGCGGCGGCACCCGGCTCAACGAGGCCGCCCGGTCCTCCAAGATAAAGGGAATCAACATCGCCGCCGCCTGTGCGATGCAGATCAACGACCTGGCCGCGTGGGTGCGCGGTCTGGACGAACCGTCCGTCGCGCCGCTGCTGGCGACCCTGGGACAGACGCTCGACTCGTTCGTGGAGATCGGGCTGGGCTATCTCAGCCTCGACCGTCCGTCGGGGACGCTGTCGGGCGGCGAGGCCCAGCGCACCCAGATGATTCGTCACCTCGGGTCGTCGCTCACCGACGTGACCTACGTGTTCGACGAGCCGACGGTCGGGCTGCACCCGCACGACATCCAGCGGATGAACGGCTTGCTGCTGCGCCTGCGCGACAAGGGAAACACCGTGCTGGTCGTCGAGCACAAGCCAGAGGCCATCGAGATCGCCGACCACGTCGTCGACCTTGGCCCCGGCGCGGGCACCGCTGGTGGCGAGGTCGTGTTCGAGGGCACCGTCGCCGGGCTGCGGGCCAGCGGCACGCTCACCGGGCGGCACCTGGGCTACCGGGCTACCTTGAAGCCATCGGTGCGCAAGCCGTCGGGGACCCTGAAGGTGCGCGGCGCCAGCGCCCACAACCTGCGCAAGGTCGATGTCGACATCCCGCTCGGCGTGCTGGTGGTGGTGACCGGCGTGGCCGGATCGGGAAAGAGCTCGCTCATCCACGGCTCGGTGTCCGGCCGGGACGGCGTGGTCACGGTCGACCAGGGCGCGATCCGTGGCTCGCGGCGCAGCAACCCGGCGACGTACACCGGCCTGCTGGAGCCGATCCGCAAGGCGTTCGCGAAAGCCAACGGCGTGAAGCCCGCCCTGTTCAGCGCCAACTCGGAGGGCGCCTGCCCGACCTGCAACGGCGCCGGGGTCATCTACACGGACCTGGCGATGATGGCCGGCGTCACCACGGTCTGCGAGGACTGCGAGGGCCGGCGCTTCCAGGCGGCGGTGCTGGACTACCGGCTCGGCGGGCTCAACATCGCCGAGGTGCTGGACCTGCCCGTCGCGGACGCGGTCGCCTTCTTCGGCGCTGGCGAGGCGCGGACGCCGGCCGCGCACGCCATCCTGAAGCGCATGACGGACGTTGGCATTGGCTACCTGCGGCTCGGACAGCCGCTCACCACGCTGTCGGGTGGCGAGCGGCAGCGGCTGAAACTCGCGACGCACATGGGTGAGGACGGTGGCGTCTACGTGCTCGACGAGCCGACCACCGGGCTGCACCTGGCCGACGTCGAGCAGCTGCTCGGGCTGCTGGACCGGCTGGTCGACTCCGGCAAGTCGGTCATCGTCATCGAGCACCACCAGGCGGTCATGGCGCACGCGGACTGGCTCATCGACCTGGGGCCGGGCGCGGGCCACGACGGCGGGCGCATCGTGTTCGAAGGAACACCGGCCCACCTAGTCGCGGCGCCATCAACGCTGACCGGCAAGCACCTGGCGGCGTACGTCGGCTGACCGGTGCGGTTCACGTGGGAGCCTGCGAAGGGCTCCGCGGGCCGGATAGACTGTTCCGATGGCCGTCATCCTGACCTTCCTCGTCCTCAGCTTCATCGCCCTGTTCCTGATCGGCATGCTCTTCCTGTTCATTCGTTCCTCGGAGGGCGAGGAGAAGACAATCGACCGCGTCCGTCGCGAGGGGCAGCGCTATGTCGCCGTCATCAAGGAGATCCAGCACATGCGGGGCAACCCCAGGAACGTCGCGGCGCTCCTGATGAAGCTCGAGACGCCATCGGGTCCGGTAGGAAGACGGCTGATCGTTCCGCTCGGGGGCGCGGTGACCTGGGACTACATCAACACGGCACGCGCGACCGAGCGCCCGGTGTACGTGCATTGCATCCTGGACCCGATCATCCATGAAGCCGTGTTCCAGCGCGGCTTGCTCCTCGAGGAAGCGCCTGGAGGAGCAGCCGAACCGTAGGGGAGTCACGCGCCTTGCCCTCACCCCACGGCCAATTGCAGCCGGCCCGAGCGCAGCGCCGCGATGACGCCGCCGTCGATGAGCAGGTCGGCGCCGGTCATGAAGCTCGACTCGGGCCCCAGGAGGAACGCGGCGGCGGACGCGACGTCCTCGGGCGTCCCCATGCGCCCCGTGGCGGACTTCTCGATCATCGCCCGGTACACGGGGCCACCCTCGGAGGACATCTCCTGCTGGGCCATGGGCGTCGCGATGATGCCGGGGCTGATGGAGTTGACGCGGGCGCCGCGCTCGCCCCAGCCGAGGCTGGCCTCCTGGACGCGCAGGTGGTTCGCGCGCTTGGAGAGGGCGTAGGCCGCGCCTGAATCGGGGACGGCGTCCGCGCCCAGGAAGGGCAGCTTCAGGAGCTCATCCGTCGGGGTGCGCGCGAGCGCCTGGTCCATCTCGAGCGGCAGCGGGGGCGGCATGTACCCGGCCATGCTGGAAATGACGACGCCAGCACCACCGGGGGCGACGACGCGACCGAACTCCTCCAGGACGAGGGCGGTGCCCACGAGGTCGACCTCGAGGATGCCCTTCACGGGCGCCATCACGGGCGAGAGTCCGGCCGCGTGCACGACCTGCATGACGCGGCCCATGCCCGCCGCCGCCGTCGCGAGCATGTTCACCGAGGCGCGCGACGATACATCGACCCGCTGCGTGGTGACCTTGTAACCCGTCTCCTCAAGTGCCTTGGCGGCGGAGGCAAGCATGGCCTCGTTGAAGTCAGCGAGGAGCACAGACCTGCCGGAGCCTTGGCGGCGCGCAATCGCCTGCCCGATACCGCCTACCCCGATGATGACCACCACTTCCGCTGCGTGCATGGAACCTCCTTGCGTCACCAGGCGTTTGCGATGGCGCCGCTGCGCCCGGAACACCGCGTCCCAAGGCCTCAGAAGAAATACAGTCCAGGCCGGGGCTCCGGTAGGCTCAACAGACTGCATGGGCTGTTAAACGGGATTTGATAGTGTGACAAATCCCACGGGGCCGCAGGAGTCCTCCAGATGAAGACGGCCGTTCTTCCGCACCTCCAGGTCTTCCTCGATGTGGCACGCCTGCGCAGCTTCAGCGCCGCGGCACGCGAGCTGGGCGTCTCCACGGCCGCGGTCAGTCACTCCGTCCGCCAGCTTGAGGCACAACTGGGCGTGGTGCTCCTCACGCGCACGACGCGCAGCGTGGCGCTGACGGATGCAGGACGGCGCCTGGTGGAGGGCGCGGGGCCCGGGCTGGGCCAGGCGTTCGAGGCCCTCAAGACGGTGTCGGCCCAGCCGGGAGAAGTGGTGGGGCGACTGCGACTGTCGGTGCCGGGCATCGCGCTGCCGCTCGTCATCAACCCGGTGCTCCCCACCTTCCGCGAACGCTACCCGCGGGTGGAGGTGGAGGTCGTCGTCGAGGGGCGCCTCGTGGACATCGTGGCCGAGGGCTATGACGCGGGGGTGCGGCTGAGCGAGGCCATCGAGCGCGACATGGTGCAGGTGCGCCTCACCCACGCCTTCCGCTTCGTCGTGGTGGGCGCTCCCAGCTACCTCAAGCGCCACGGGACGCCCGAGCGCCCCGAGGAGCTGCTGCGCCACGAGTGCTTCAACTTCCGCATGGAGAAGTCCGGTGCGTTCTACGCGTGGGAGTTCGAGCGAGGCCGCAAGAACTGGCGCGTGCCGGTCCGCGGAAGCGTCGTGGTCAACAACAACGAGGCAATGCTGTTCCTGGCCGAGCAGGGCATGGGACTGGCGTACGCCTTCGAGCCGGCGGTGGAGGAGCCCCTGCGCGCCGGGCGGCTCGTGCGGGTGCTCGAGGCCTACGCGCCCACCGTCCCCGGCTTCTTCCTCTACTACCCCAGCCGTGCACAGCGCTCCGGGCCCCTGCGCCTCTTCGTCGAGACGGCCAGAGAGCTTGCCGGGAAGAAGGCATGACGCCCGACGGGCCGTCGAGCGCACGCCCTCCTGGCTCAATGGGTTCCGGCCTGCCAAAGCACGCCTTCAGGACGGACCCAGGCGCCCAGCTACCGCAGGGTGAGGCTCAGGTTGTCGAACCAGATGTCACCCATGCCCCCGTCGGTCTGCTTGCCGAAACGGACGATGATCTGCCTTCCGACCGCGGGGCTCCCCGCGGGGACCGTGAAGCTGACGCCCTCGGTTTCGTACCAGGTGTTGCCCACGGCGAAGAGGCGCGTCTGGAGGGGCTTCCAGGTGGCCAGGTTGCCATCCGTCTCCGCGTAGCCAATCTGGTACGGCACCACGCCGGTGTTGTCGCCGCCGCCGTGAGCCCAGCTCTTGAAGACATACGTCTTGCCCGCCACGAACCGGTAGCCCGTGAGGAGCTGTCCCACGGTCTCGGTCAGGCCCGCTGAGTAATAGCCAAACACCTTGCCCAGGTTCTGGTTGCCGGGCCGGGGGAATTGCAGGTGATTCGCCCAGGCGCCATTGGGCCCCCAGTGCCCCAGGGCGCCGAACTGGCTGGAGGTGTGGGTCTCCAGCTCGGCGTTGTTCAGGGGGATGACCGTGACCCCTGCCCCCAGCACGTGGGTGCGGTAGGTCTGATAGCTCGGCCGCGCGGTCACCGCCGGAGGGCTCACCGTCGCGTTGATGTCACACAGACCGTAGTTGTGGTCCACCGGGGTCTCCCCCGTGTCCTGGACCGTCAGGTAACGCGCCTGGAAGATGTAGTCGTGGGCGGGGTCCTCGAACCAGCTCAGCGCCCGGTCCACCATGCGGCCCTTGAGGGCTTCGTCGCGGGTGTTGTAGCCCCACTCGTCCGCCCAGATCTTCTTCCACGGCTGGTTGCGCTCCACCATCACCCGGCGGACATCCTCGATGCCGGCGATGTTGAGGTAGGCATCGTTGTCGCTCGTGGGCTCCTTCACCCCATAGGGGTGGATGGCCACGGCGTCGAAGTAGTCACCGCCGATGCGGTTGTAGATCCATTCGATGTACTGACTGCAGCCCGTGGCGCCTGTGCCGGGGTAACAGTCCAGTCCGCCCGTGGAGAGCACGACGTCCGGACAGCCCTCCTTCATGGCCACGTACCAGAGCTTCAGCCAGTCCGCGTACAGCTCGGCCTGCGCCTGCTGGCCGTTGGAGCAGTTCGGGTTCACCCAGGAGCAGCCGTTGGGCTCGTTCCAGAACTCGTAGTAGCGCACGCGATTGCAGAAACGCGCGGACAGCTCGCGGAAGAAGTACTGGAAGTCCGCAGTGTACTGGGGATCCGGAGGGGAGCGGTGGGATTCAGTGAATCCCGCTGGAAGGGCCCAGAGGGGGGTGGTCCCGCTGAAGGCAAAGGGCAGCAGGCCCCTTTCACGGGCCGCCTCGTACTGGGCTTCCGCGCCGGTCCAATCAAACGGTCCCGTGCGCGTGGCCTGGATGTCCGCCCAGCTGAAGCCGATGTGCGTGCCCACCGCGCCCGCTTCGGCCACCTTCTTCATGCTCTCCCGGTCCCAGGCGGTGATCTTGGTCTGGTCTCCCTTGTAGAGTTCGATGCCCGGGCGAATGCCAATCATGCGCAGGTTGGGGCGCTGGGCAGGAGTGCTGGGGCTCGTCGCCGTCACCGTCACGGTGGCGGTTGAGGTGAGGGTGCTGTTGATACAGCCGGCCTCCAGGACATACGTCCCCGCGTAGGGCGCATCGACGAAGACGCCGTTGACGGGAGGCCTCACGAGGTAGCCATTGGGGCCGGTCACCTTCAGCCCGACGTACTCCCTTGCGGCCAGGGTATTCGTGCCATTCGCCAAGACCCCCACTCGGAACCGCTGGCCCTGGATGATGTTGGCGCTGGGGGTCCACCCCGACGTGGAATCAACCTGGATGCGCGCCTGGATGCTCGAATAGTACTGGCATTGCGCGAGCGCCTCCGTCGCCAGCAGTCCAAGTCCCACGGTGAGCAGCACTCCGAGTCGCCGCGCGACCCGTTGCCATTCCTTGCTCTTCATGTTGGTGCCCCCAGATGCCGTCCCGCATCCATGACGGAAGGGCCCTGCTCTACCAACAGGGCTGGAGACCGGGGGTTAAGCGCAATTAAACGGGGTTAACCCTGGCCTAGGGAGAGGACCCAATCTCCCTGATAGCGCTCCGTCACGGGTGCGAGCGCGAGCGGCGGACAATAGCGGTGCCCCCTTTCGTGGACGGCAAGCCCTTGCCTTCGGGCAAGCCGTAGCAGGGCAAGCCCGTCGAACCACAGGAACCGGTGCGCGACGAAGCGGTCCACCCGCACGGTAAAGGAACGCGCGAGTTTCTCCGTTCGTGCCGTGTGCACCGAGAGCGCTGTTTCAAAAGCGGACTCGAAGGCTCGGGCATCCGCGCGCACCAGCGCCCATGCGAGCGCGGGCCAGCAGTCCTCCCGGCTGGCCCGTTCCAACGTTTCGAGCTGCGGCGTGGGATCCTCTCCACGCACGCCGTGAAGCACCAGGGCACGGAGCACATGCGCCCACGCGAACTCCACCGGGGACTCCGTCTCCTTCTGAAACCGTGACGTAAGGTGTGTGGCGAGTTCGGTCGCGAGTTCCCAATGACAGGCGACCACCGCACCCGCAAGCGGGGTGAGGCCCCAGGACGCGGGGGGTGGTGACAGCCCGCGCGACTCCAACCAGGCCAGGAGGCGGCGCCAGTTCTCCGCCGACCGACACAGGTTCAGGAAGAAGGGCTGGGAGCGCCCTTCGAGCAACAACGTGGCGGCGGCGATGGTGACGAAGCTCCCGCACAGCTCCCGGGTGTTGTCCACGAGGGCGTCCCGCTCTCCGTCCCCCGGTCCGATGTGCGCAATGAGGGAGCGCACTGCGGCGCCCGCATCCTCACGAAGCAAGGCAAGGTCGAACTCCATGCGCGCTGGGCCTCAGTCCTCGTCGCCATCCCAGCCATGGGCTGGCAGGAATTTGCAGCCTGTGAGCCCGGCCTGGGTGAGCGCATCCCGGAGGACGGCATCCACGAAAGTGCGAATTCGCAGGTGGACGGGCCGGAAGACATGCGGACCCTCCGGGGGAATGTCCTGCTTGAGCGCGAGCCCATGCACGAACTGGATCTCCGTCTTGAGAATGGAACTCCGGACGACATCCGAGTGCTCCAGGTCGATGACCTCCCGGCGGTGGAGCAGGTTCATGATGAAGTGCTCACGCGAAACCACCTCCTTGTCGTGGTCCACCAGCGTGACTGGCAGGAACTCGACCTCGTTTGGAGCCAGTTCCGCGACGATGCGGCGGACCCGCATGGAGACAACCTGCAGAGCCCGGCTGTTGTTGACGAAGTCGTAGACCTTCCGTCGTTCCGTGAAGCTGGGCGAGAAGCCCATGACCGCACCTGCCAGAAACTCATGGGCGAGCGGCTGGGGCTCAAGATATCGCCAGCCCTCGGGCCCTTCCGGGTAGGCGTCAAGCAACGCTCCATCATTCCTGCTCGACAGCATCCAGAAGCTCATGAATCCCGCCCTCCGCGCTCACCACAGCGCTGGCCAACTGCCATAATCCCGCCCCTTTCGCGTCTGCCACCGGCACCAGGGCCCGTCGTACCGCAACCCCTCCGCCGCGCCACGGACGGCCTTGCGTGAACGCTTGATCATCGTCGTCCAGAGTTCAGCTTCAAGCTTCTTCAGGTCTTCGAAGACGCTTCCGACGATGGCTTCATGAGGCTTGCCTTGCCCGCGCAGCGTGTCGATTTCCGCATCGATGGCGCTGAGCCCCTGGATGACATCCTGGGTGTAGCCATTGTGGTTGTTGGGGTGCTGAAGCAGCGAGTGAACAGGGACGGCCCAGGAGACGGAGGGCAGCATGATCAGGTTGTGGCCATGATCGATGTCATAGGGTGTCTGAAGGAGGATGTCGAAGTTCTCCGCGGTGTCGATGACGGGCTTGCCCGATGAATCCTCGGTGTAGAAGGCCTCTCCTGGAATCAGGTGGTGGGCCTGCCAGCGATACGGCAGGGTCTGACCGCTCACCACCGGATTGAAGTTGTTTGCCTGGGCGATGCTCGCGCGGCTCGCGACGCCGGCCTGGAAATCGGAGGGGCCCAGGTGCCCGAAGGTGCTGTACTCGGAGCCATGGTTGCTTCGGATGTACGAGGCACCGTTCCGGGCGTAGTTCGCGCCCTTGCCGAGAATTGCCTTGTGCGGCGTCAACGGGCTGGCATGAGGTCCTTCGGTAGAAGCGTCGCCGTTCTCCTTGCGCCGCTTCTTCGTCTCGTCCACCTGCTGCTTGCGCGCTGCATTCCGTTTCATGACTCCGGAGCTACCTGGCAGGGGACCCAGGTCCTGGAGGTTGGAGCGCCCGCCGGCAATGCCCTGCCCATACACTTCGTAGCTGCCCTGCATGAGGGATTCGAGCGTCACGACACGTCCATTGCGGCTCATGTTGCTCATCTCGAACCTCCTGCATGGGGAGCACCCGCAGCGGTCAGCACGAACGCAGCACGCTCTCCCGAGTCTGACTGCGAGGCGATGACCAGTTGGTGTGCTGGCGCATGGCGGCGCTCGAAGGCCCTCACCGCGAGGCAGGCACCCACGGCCCCCATGGCCGCCCCCACATCTCCGAACCCCGTCGCGGGCACCCACGCGGGTGAATCCCCCAGCGAGGGGACGAGGGACTTCAGGCGCACCAGAGCAGAACCCCACTCCCATGCGCGGCGCTGCTCGCCATTGAGATCGCAGATGAAGGCCACGTCCTGGTCCGGGCACGCCCGCAGCACTTCCTGCACACACGTGGCGAGTGCTCCGCCATCGGGCATTGCCCCGGCTCCCAGCGCTCGCTGTTCCACGGAGGTATGCACGGCGAGGAGCTCAACCCGAGGCGTCATCCCGCTGATGCCCCCAGACGAGTGTTTACGCAGCACGAGCAAGGCTCCCGCCTCACCGGCAAGGAGCCCG
Source organism: Corallococcus sp. CA047B (assembly GCF_003612065.1). NCBI lineage: Bacteria > Pseudomonadati > Myxococcota > Myxococcia > Myxococcales > Myxococcaceae > Corallococcus > Corallococcus sp. CA047B. Next base: position 5,816 of record NZ_RAWD01000084.1, on the reverse strand, counting down.
ACAGGATTGTCCGCGGATTTGAGTCGCCGCTCGGCGAGCAGGAAGCGCAGGTGCTCAGGATCCACGAGCGAGTCGACGCCCCCCACCACCACCACGTCGAAGGTGCGGCGCACCAATTCCTGTCGGGCGGCGGCCAGGGCCAGCGCGAAGCCTGCCGAGCCTCCGGTGAAGAATCGCCAGCGGTCCTCGGGCCAGGACACGCCCTGCCCCGCCAGTGCCCGCCCCAACACCTGACGGCCCAATGCCTCCTGGGTGGCCACACGGACCTGGGGGGCGACTCCAGGGTCAGCGAAGTCAGGGAGCGCGAGAAAGACTCCCGCCTCGCGGCCCAGGTCCGCCAAGGAGGTCTTCGCACCGAGATCTCCCAGCGCATCTTCGGTGATGGCCACGAGCCGCCCCACGCCCGAGAACCCCAGGGTGATGCCCGGAATGGCGCAGACGTTGACCGGCTGGGCCTCGCTGTCGCCAGGCACAAACGTGGTCACCGCCTCGGAAGGCTGTTGCCGCGTGATGCCCGCCCTGAAAGCGGCGCACGCCGTCACTGCGGGACCAAGGCAGGAACTCATCCCAATGGCCTCGATCCTCATCAGGGCGCGCCCTCCATGAGCCCAGAGCGTGACACGCACTCGGAGTCGTATTCAAGCACACACGGAAAAGACTGAGCCTGGCGTCTGCGAGTGCATCAAGGGCTTCTCACACCCTACCGCCCGGCCTCACGGGCACGCGCTCAACCCACCCGCGTGCGCGCGCCCATCTCACCGATGCGCGCGAAGGTGGAGAGCTGCCGCCGGTACTCCTCCGGGGCCATGCGCCCGCGCAGCAGGGTCTGCGTCAGCACCAGCGAGTTGTACGGCAACGTGCCCACGAGGATGAGCCGCAGCAGCGCTTCATGCAGCCGGCCGTGGTGCTTGCGGAAGTACGCCAGACGCGTGCGCCACAACTCCACGCGCACCTTGTCGTGCCCGCTGGCGGAGGGACGGAACGAGCGGCTCGTCAGGTGCGTGATGACCGCCTCCGGGCAGAAGGCCACCTCCCAGCCGGCCTTCCACGCGCGCACGCACCAGTCCGTGTCCTCCGTGTTGCCCAGCGGGGACAGCACTTCGTCCAGCAGGCCCACGTCGCGCAGACACTCCTCGCGCACCACGATGCACGCGCCCAGCACCCAGTTCACCCGCGCCATGTCGTGCCCGTACATCACCGGGTCGATGTTCCGCTCCTTGAGGAAGTGCAGCGGACGCGGCAGGAAGAGCAGGTCGAAAAGCGCCCCGGACAACGTCATGGGCCGGAAGACGCAGTTCTGCAGCGTACCGTCCGCGTTGAGCAACCGCGCGCCCACCATGCCCACGCGCGGGTTTTCGTCCAGGAAGCGCACCAGCGTGTCGAAAGCCCCGTCGTGGACGAGGGTGTCGTCGTTGAAGATGCAGATGTGCCGCGCCTGCGCCAGCCGCAACACCTGGTTGTGGTTGGCGGAGAAGCCCTTGCGCTCCGTGTTGAAGAGCCACTTCACCTGCGGGAAGTCGCGCCGCATCTCCTCCACGCCCCGGCCGTCCGTGGCGTTGTCCACCACCCACACCTCGAAGGTGATGTCGTGCGTGTTCGCGTACAGCGAGCGCAGGCAGTCGTGCAGCAGGTGCGGGTTGCTGTGATTGACGATGGAGATGGCGAGGTCGGGCTTCGGCATGGCGGTGGCGGCACGCTACAGGTGACGGTCCGTCATGTCACCGGGTTGGAGGCCCGCGCGGATTGCCGCCCCTCCAGCCAGGCGCGCCCCCAGCGCAGGAGCGGCTCCTCCAGCCAGAAAGACAGACAGGTCACGACGAAGGTCGCCGCCAGCGCCCCCAACGAGAAGGTGATGAAGTTGCTCCGCGTGGGCGTGACCCGGTGGCTGTTCAGCGTGAAGAAGATGGGGAAGTGGTACAGGTAGAGGCCGTACGAACGGCGCCCGATGAACGTCAGCGGCCCCCACTCCAAGAACCGCAGGACGCGTCCAGGCCGCCGGGAAATCCCATGGGCGATGAGCGCGGTCGCCGCGACGGCGATGACCGGAATCCCCACCGCGTAGTACCCCGGGCCCTCCGCCTGGAAGACGGACGCCAGCACGAGCGTCACCAGCGCCAGCACGCTGGTCACCGGGTGCTGGAGCCACCGCAGCCAGCGGGACTGGAGCCAGGGGCCGTGCTGGCTCAGGGACAGCACACAGCCCAGCAGGAGGGCGTCCATCCGGGTCAGCGAGTTGCGCGAGAGGTTGAAGTCGAGGCCGGAGAGGACCACCACCCCGCGCGCAAGCCACACCGTGCCGATGATGCCCAACAGGATGGGACGGGGGTCGCGTCCCCGGGACACCATCAGCCAGAGCCCCAGCGGCCACACCAGGTAGAACTGCTCCTCGATGGAGAGCGACCAGGTATGGCTCAACAGCCCCATCGAATCCGGCTCCAGGAGCACCCGCCAGTTGGCGAAGTTGAACACGGCCGCGAGCGCGGCGGACGTGAAGTCGGGCACGGGCCCGGCGCCAGCGCCCCGGTCCCACAAGGCCCACGCCAGGACCAGGCAGAGCGCGAGCGGCGGCCAGAGCCGGAGGATGCGGCGGAAGTAGAAGGACGCGAACTCGCGACGCCCCCGCGCCTGGAACCCCCGCGTCAGCGTGGTGGTGATCAGGAAGCCGCTGAGGACGAAGAAGACGTCGACCCCCACGAACCCGCCGATGAAATAGCGGGAGGGCAGGTGCGAGAGCAGCACCAGCACGACGGCCACGGCCCGGAGCCCATCGAGCGCCGCGACCGGGGCTGGCGCCGCTCCAGCAGGGGGCGCGGCCGCGGGCAGGTGCGGCGAAGGAGGAGTCATGGGCGCGGCACTCTAGTGGCGTGCCGGGGGAAGCGCGAACCCCCGGGCCCCTTCGCTCCAAGGGGAGCCGGCGGCCTTCAAGCCGCCTGAATGCCTGCGCGGTGGGCGCCAACCATTCCGCGCTGGCCCGCCATGAATCGTCTACGCTGAAAACGACTCGGAAAGGTCGGTGCTCGTCTCATGCGCGGTGGTCGTGACCTCTCGCCAGTGCTCCTCGTCGGTGCCGGAACGGGCGAAGCCACGTGCGGCATCCTGTACCTGGCGAGCTACCTGAGACGCGGCGGGGTCGAGGCCTTCGTGCGGCTGTACGACGGGGACGAAACCGACGCCGAGGTGGTCCGCTCCTTCGAGAGCCTCGTCACCCGCGTGCGCCCCAAGCTGGTGGGCATCAGCCTCAAGTGGTTCCACCACGTGGACCGCGCGCTGCTCATCGCGCGCACGCTGCGCGAAATCGACCCGGGCATCCGCATCGTCGTGGGGGGCAACTCCGCGTCGTACTGGTGGCGGGAGCTGAGCACCCAGGACTGCATCGACCACATCGTGCTGGGCGACGGCGAGAAGCCCCTGCTGGCCATCTGCCAGGGCGACCCCACCCCGCCCAACTGCGTGAGCCGGAACGCCGAGGGGAAGCCCCGCAGGCTGCCGCTGGCGTACGTGCAGGGCGCCACCAACACGGAGGACATCTACTACTCGCACTTCAACGAGCTCTTCCTGAGCCAGATGGACCGCAACTCCTTCTCCGGCTGGGTCGCGCCCGGCAAGGGGTGCGGCGAGAACTGCCTCTACTGCGGGGGCGCCCGCGGCAACCAGAAGGCCGCCTTCGGGCGCGCGAAGCCGTTCCTGCGCTCCGAGGAGAGCGTGCGCCGGGATCATCAGGAGATCGCCGGCCGGACCTGGCAGATGCGCTACGACTTCGCCGGAAGCACGGCGGAGTTCCTGGGCAGCACCTGGGCCGGGGTCGATCTCTCGCGCCACTGCTGCACGTACTTCCTCTGGGGCGTGCCCAAACTCGAACTCGTCGAAGCGCTGGCCCGGACCTTCCAGCGCATCTACATGGTGCTCGACATCGGCTGCTTCTCCGAGAGGCAGCGCCTGGAGCAGATGGGCAAGGGGCTGCTCAAGCCATGCGCGAAGGACCAGGAGCTGCTCGAGGTCATTGAAGCCTCCCGCCGCCATCCGAACCTGGAGATTGAAATCTCCGGCATCGGCGGCCTGCCCTTCGCGAGCGAGGCCACGCTCGCGGAGGAGCTCCGACTGGTGGAGCGCATCATCAACCTGGACTGCGTGATTGGCTACCAGCGGCTCGAAGCCCAACCCGGGGCCCTGGTCACCGAACACCCCGCGCGGTTCGACATGGTGTCCGAAGCGCGCACGTTCACGGAGTTCCTCGACTACTTCGAGCGACGCGAGCCCGGCGACGTGTCCGTGCCGATGATCCGCTTCAAGAACGCCGCGCTCGAAGCCGCGGTGCAGCGCACCTCCGACCGCGTGGATGCCCTGGCGTGGAAGCACCGGGATGCCCGGAAGCGCCTGGACATCAATGGCCGCACGCGGCTTCTCAACACCGCCCCCTCGAAGCAGCAGTTCACGCTCGGGGACTGGCTGGGCGCCCACCGGGCCCCCGCGAAGGTGTCCCAGGAGCCCGTGACCGTGATGCGCTCGGTGGATGGCATCACCCTGAGCTGCGCCCCTTCCGTCAGCCCGCGCAAGTTCTCGGATCCAACGCTCGCGCAGGGCCAGGACGGCGCCATCCTGCTCGCGGCCCTGGCCACCTTCGAGCGCCCCACCACCGTCTCCAGCGCGGTGACACAGCTGGGCACGAAGGCGAGGTTGGATCCGCACTCCGCCCGGGAAGTCATCGACCACCTGGTGGACGGCCGCTTCCTCCAGCCCGCGTAACGCCGGCGTCGGATTTCCAGCAGTGCCCTTCCCTCCAGGAGGGGCGTGGATGGGCAGGCAGCCCACAATCCCAGACACACGATGGGACCCGGGCGCGGGGTGTGGCGCGGGGCGACGACTGCCCACCTTGGTGCCGCTTCCGCTCAGCGCCGAGGAAGGGGAACCATGCGCATCCCGCCACGCCTTGCATTGTGTTTGTGTCTGCTCATCGTGCAGGGATGCCGTACGCGTCCTGAGACCCCTCCCCCTCCACCGCCCGCCGCGAAGACCGCCACGGTCCGGCCGCTCGACCAGGCGACAGCGGAGGCCCTCGACATCGAGTTCGGACGCCCCCAGGCCACGGCCTGCAACTGTTTCGCGGATGAGCCCTCCGCGCCGGATGGCGGAGCCTGTGCCACGCCGCGCTTCGGCGCGTACCTGCTCGCGCTGACGTGGGCGCCGAACTTCTGTCCGGGCCATCCGGACAAGGAGCAGTGCGCGCAGCTCGCGGGGAGCTTCGCCGCGAACCACCTCACGATTCATGGGCTGTGGCCCCAGTTCAATGACGAGGAGGCGAAGCAGCAGCGCTGCACCTACCCGGCCTTCTGCGGCGGCCTCTGCGAATGTCAGGGCCCCAATGCGCCCTCGCGCTGCTTCCCCGACCCCTCCACGATTCCAGACACCATGGGCACCTACGGCCCCGGCTACGTCACGGACAACTTCTTCCTCGCGAACCACGAGTGGCCCAAACACGGAAGCTGCACGGGGATGGACGCCCGGAGCTACTTCACCAGCAGCATCGACGCGCTGCTGTCGCTCCCGGGCGACCAGGGGACACCCGAGCTCCTGCGCGACAACGTCGGGCGCGGCGTCCCGCTGTCGGACCTGCGCTCGGCGTTCGGCGCGGTCGACAGCGTGGTCCTCCGATGTGACTCGCGCTGCAACCTCGCGGAGGTGGGCGTCTGCTTCGGCGTAGGTGACCAGGGCAAACCCACGCCGCGCATCCCCTGCCCCCGGAACGTGACGGACAGCACCAGCAACAGCTGCGTGGGAGACCCCGAGCGGCCCCGCTGCCCCACCGTGTCGCTCCAGGC
>NZ_RAWD01000083.1:0-30198 GCF_003612065.1 Corallococcus sp. CA047B | reverse complement strand
CCCTTCCCCACATCCACTGGTCGACAGAGTGGCTGTGCGCCCCCGGGCACTCCTCTCGTCCTGCGGAGGGAATCCGTTGCCTTTCCGGAGGTTCGAGGAAGCCGAGTGAGGACCGAGACACCAGACAAGAGGTGTCTATTAAGGAAATCCCGCGAACTTTTGTCAGGGGCGCGGGGTCAAATCCCAGGGTTGGCCCCGCCAGCGGGGAGAGGGGAGGGCAGACGATGACAGGGCTTCCAGGCGCAGCCTGGAGCCAACCCCACGGGACCCGAAGGGCGTGTCAGGGTTCCCAGGTGGGCGCGGTCCTTACGCGGGTGCTCTCCTCCCTTCGGAGCCCCGGGCCGGATTGGTAGTCCAAGGAGCACACCATCCATGAAGTCTTTTCTCTTGGTACCCAAGGAGTCCATCGAGACGCAGGCCCGGCCGGGTGTACGTGGCACGGCACAGGGCGAGCGCGTCCTCGTTCGCAGCACCGCGTTGCGCTTCAGCGGCGCGCAGAAGGCACCGGACGCCCTCTCGGCGCTGGGCCTGCGTTCAGCCACCCTGCCCGGCATGAAGCCGGCCATCAGCGGCCAGGAGCCCAAGGGCCGCAAGCGCGGAGGCCGCAAGAGCGCGCCCACGCGCGGCGCTGACTCCAGCACCGTGCCCATGCCGGGCGCGGCCGTGACGGAGCAGACCGGCTCCGAGGCGGGCAGCTACCGCTTCATGCCCCTCATCGGCGCCACCATGGCGCACTTCTACTCCGTGGACGCAGAGAACGCGGCCCGCGGGGAGCTGGCGGAGGACTTCGAGTTCATCCCGGACGTGGTGCCCCTGTCCTTCCCCGGCCCGGTGTCGGCCGGACAGACGGGACCGCGCAACCGCGGCATGAGCTCGCTCGCGCAGCGTGAGTGGCCCGACGAATCCGGTGTCCCCCTGGCGCACGCCCAGGGCATCCGGGGCGCCGGCGTGATGCTGGGCATCCTGGACACCGGCGTGGACGCGGACCACCCGGAGCACGCGAGCAAGACCATCCAGTTCCGCTACGTCTCGCTCTTCCCCAACTCGCCCCACAACCCGGCGCGCGACGTGCGCGGCTTCGATCCGGACGGCCACGGCACCCACGTGTGCGGCATCGCCGCGGGCGTGCACCACGGCGTCGCGCCGGAGGTGGACCTGTACGCCGCGTCCGTCATCGAATCGGAGACCATCCGCACCAGCCTGGGCCGCGTGGCCGCCGGCATGGAGTGGCTGCTCCACCAGTTCAGCGCGCCGGAGAACGCCTCACGTCCCGCCGTCGTCAACCTGTCGCTGGGCTTCCCGCTGCAGCCGCCGCCCGGAATCTCCGAAGCGGACTACCTGCTGAATCAGCGCGCCCTGCAGACCATGTTGCGTCGACTGCTGGACAGCAACGTGCTGCCAGTTGTCGCGGCGGGTAACAGTGGGCCGAACACGGTTGGTTACCCAGCGGCCTTTCCTGAAGCACTGGCTGTGGGGGCAGTCGACTTCGAGCGCACCGTGGCCACTTTCTCGGCCAGCGGCGCCGTGGGGCGGCGCGTCGTGCCTGATGTCATGGGCTACGGGGTGAACGTGTATTCGTCTACTGAACGCCGCTGCAATAATCAGGCGTTCTATGAACGAATGAGTGGCACGAGCATGGCGGCGCCTTATGTCGCGGGTATTGCTGCACTGTATCGTTGCCGTGCCCCTGACTTGACGGCGTTGGAAGTGAGAGAGTTAATCCTGGCCAATGCCATCAAGCTTCCTCGCTCGGCGAATCACCGGACGGGGAAGGGCCTGGCTGTTTTCAGGTGACGCGGTAGTTGACCGGGGCCGGTGCCAGGTGAGCACCGGACCCGGGAGAGGATGTTGGCCATGAGCAGGAAGAATGGCGTGCCGGGCGAAGCAGGTGACATGTCGACCCGGATGTCCTCCGTCGCCGCCGTGCGTCCGTTGCCGGGCAGCGGCGGCGGCTCCGTGCACATGCTGCCGGGCTCCGGCTACGCGCCGGAGCGCGACGTTCCGCAGCAGGGTGGCGACATCGACGTGACGGTGATGCCTCGCGAAGCCGTGCCCCCCAGGGGTCGTGCGGCCGCCGCGCGGGCACCCGTGCGTTCGCGCGCGGAGGTCTATCAGGCAGGCAAGGCGGAGAGCGCCCGCTTCCGCGAGAGCTTCATGCTCTGGCTGGAGGCCAACAAGCTCATGGGGTCCGTGCGCGCGATGAGCGAGCCGGGCGGTTCCCTGCCCATGCTGCACGTGCGCTGTGCTCCCCGCGTGCTGGACCAGCTGCGCCGCGCGCCGGAGTTCGAGGCGGGCACGATGATGCCGCTCGAACGGCTGTACTAGAAAGTCCCTGCCGCAAGCCTCCAGTCACAAGCCCCGCGTCCTCCATGGGCGCGGCCAGCGTGCTTCCGTCAGACCGCGAGCCCCGCTTCCCTTGTAACGGAAGGCGGCCCTCCGGCGGTCCAAGCCGCCTCGCGAAAGAGAAGCGGCTCGCATTGGGGGAGCGCTTCCATCCGCCTGGGAAGAAGCCCCGCGCCCTGTTCGTCCCGGTGGAACCGACGGCGGGGCTGCTTCTTCCTGATTAACCTAGAAACTCAGGATTGTGGCGGCTGAATGCCACTGAACCCTGGTTGGGTTCTTCCGTCTGGAATTGGACGGACTAATCAATGCGGCAGGCGTCCTCGAAGGACAGGCGCGGGTTGCGGGGGAAGAGCTTCGCCGGGTCGCCGTAGCCCAGGTTGATGAGGAAGTTCGACTTCCAGCCGGTGCCCTGCAGGAAGGCCTCGTCCGTCTTCGCCTTGTCGAAGCCGCCCATGGGGCCGCAGTCGAGCCCCAGTGCCCTGGCGGCGAGGATGACGTAGGCGCCTTGCAGCGTGCCGCTCTGGACGGCGGTGTACTCGCGTGCTTCAGGCGGCAGCGCAGCGAAGTAGCTCTTCATGTCGCGCGCGGGGAACAGCTTGGGCATCTGCTCGTGGAACGCGGTGTCGTGCGCCACGATGACCGTCACGGGCGCCTGCATCGTCTTGTCCACGTTGCCCGCGGCCAGCGCGGGCTTCAGCCGCTCCTTGGCCTCGCGGCTCTTCACGAACACCAGGCGCACCGGCTGGGTGTTGGCCGCGGTGGGCGCCATCTTCGCCAGCTCGTAGATGCGGCGCAGGGTGTCGTCCGTCACCGGCCGGTCCTGCCAGCCGCTGTGCGTGCGGGCCTCGGTGAAGAGCTGCGCCAGGGCGCGTGCGTCCAGGGCGGTGTTCGTCGCTTCCATCGGTGTGTCCCCTTCGCGGAGGCGGACGCGATCCGCGCCCGCCATGGCCCATGGGTAGCGGGGGTGCTTTTATTTTGCAAGCAACTTCCTAAAAGTAAGTAGATGCCGGTGCGTGTTCCTGCGGGAAGGGGAGGGCGGGCGCTATACTCAGGCAGGAGGCGCGACGATGCATGACGACCTACGCCCGCTGTGCGAACGGTTCCTGACGGCGGCCGAGCTGCTGGGCCGCCGGTGGACGGGCATCATCCTGCGCATCCTGCTGGACGGGCCGTGCCGCTTCGGGGAGCTGACGGAGCGCATTGGCGGCATCAGCGAGCGCGTCCTGTCGGAGCGGCTCAAGGAGCTGGAGGCCGAGGGCGTCATCGAGCGCCACGTGGACCCCGGCCCGCCCATCCGCTCCGAGTACCGGCTGACGGAGAAGGGGCAGGCGTTCTGGAAGGTCTTCCACGAACTGGGCCAGTGGGCGGAGCAGTGGGCGGACGTGAAGCCCGCGCCGAAGCCGGACGTGAAGCCCGCCGCGAAGCCGGCGAGCCGGGACGCGAAGTCCGCGCGGGCCGCGCCCCGGAAGCGCAAGACGGCCTGAGCTTCCGGAGCAGGGTGGGGCGGGCCTAGAAGTTGAGGCCGCCGTCCACGTCGATGGTGCGGCCGTTGAAGTAGTCGCACTCGATGACGAACTTCACCGCCACCCAGATGTCCTCCGGCAGGCCGATGCGGTTCACCGGGATGGAGGCCACCAGCGCGTCGCGGGCCTTCTGGTTCATGCCCTGCGTCATGGGCGTTTCAATCATGCCCGGGGCGATGGCGCCCACGCGGATGCCAAAGGGGGCGAACTCGCGCGACCAGGTGACGGTGTTCGCGGCGAGCGCGGCCTTGGCGGACACGTAGTTGGACTGGCCGCGGTTGCCGTGCCGGGCGATGGACGACATGTTGACGATGACGCCGGGGCGCTGGTCCGTCTCCACCATCTTCGTCACCACCTCGCGCACCATCAGCGTGGCGCCCGTGAGGTTGACGCCGATGACGGCGTTCCAGTCCTGGGTGGACAGCTTCTTCACCTGGCCGGTGGTGCGGTCCTTCTTCACCAGCAGCGCGTCGCGCAGGATGCCCGCGTTGTTGATGAGGCCATTGAGGCCGCCCATCTCACCGTGGGCCCACGACACGAAGTCGATGACGTCCTGCTCGTTGGACACGTCCAGCTTGCGGCGGTGGATGCCCTTGGGCAGCTCCGCCAGCCGCTCCTCGTTGACGTCGCCCACGGCCACCTGGCCGCCCGCTTCGTGGATGCGCTGGGCGAAGTGCGCGCCCATGCCCTGCGCGCCACCCGTCACGATGATCTTCAGGTCCTTCAGCTGCATGTGCCTCTCCTTGAGCGTCGAAAACGCGCGCAGGGTACGCACACCGCCCCGGCGCTTTCCAGCGCCGAGGAGGCTGAAACCTGAATCGACCTTCAACTTTTTCCAGGCCCCCCGGGCGCCCCGGCCATCAACGCGGTGCGTTGGGCTTTCGGGGCGCGCGCGGGCCTGATTCCTACAGCGCGTCGGAGATGACGGAGCCCAGCCGGCGCATGCCCTCGGCGATGAGGTCGGGCGGACGGTTGGAGTAGTTCAGGCGCATGAACTGGGGCTGCTGCACGGTGGCGAAGAAGGGCGCGCCGGGGACGAAGGCGACCTTCTGTTCGACGGCGCGGGGCAGCAGCGTGGCCGCATCCAGGCCGCCGGGCAGCTCCACCCAGAGGAACATGCCGCCGTCGGGCCGGGTCCACTTCGTGCCCTGGGGCATGTGCTGCTCCAGCGCGCCGAGCATGGCGTTGGCGCGCTCGGCGTAGACGGGCATCAGCGCGGCGATGTGGCCCGCGTAGTCGAAGGTTGACAGCAGGCGCGCGGTGGCGCGCTGGGCGAGCGTGGCGGTGTGCAGGTCGGTTGCCTGCTTGGCGATGGTGAGCGCCTTGAGCAGCGCGCGCGGCCCCGTCACCCAGCCCAGGCGCAGGCCGGGGGCCAGCGTCTTGGAGAAGGTGGACAGCGACAGCACCACGCCCTGGTCGTCCAGCGACGCGAGCGACGGCAGGTGCTCTCCGCGGAAGCGCAGCTCGCCGTACGGGTCGTCCTCCAGGATGAGGAAGCGGTGCTCCTGCGCCAGTCGCACCAGCGCCTTGCGGCGCTCCAGCGACAGGGTGGTGCCCTTGGGGTTCTGGAAGTTGGGGATGACGTAGAGCAGCTTCGGCTGGCGCTTCTTCACCAGCGCGGCCAGGTCATCCGTGTCCATGCCCGCGTCGTCGCTGCGCACGGTGGCGAAGTCCACCTCGTAGCCGCCGAAGGTCTGGAGCGCCGCCAGGTAGCTGGGGTCCTCCACCACCACCAGGTCGCCGGGGTCCAGCAGCACCTTGCCCACGAGGTCCAGGCCCTGCTGCGAGCCGCTGGTGATGAGCACCTGGTCGGCGTGGGTGTGGTGACCCTTGCGGGCCAGGTGCGAGCAGATCCACTCGCGCAAGGGGGCGAAGCCCTCCGTGGTGCTGTACTGGAGCGCCGCGCGGCCTTCGGTGGCGAACGTCTCCTCGAACGCCCGGGCGATGGCCTCCAGCGGGAAGAGCTCCGGGGCGGGCAGGCCGCCGGCGAAGGAGAGGATGTCGGGGCGCTCGGCGATCTTGAGGATCTCCCGCACCGCGGACGTCTTCATCCGGGACATGCGCTGGGACAGCCGGTAGGCCGGAGGAGGGGGCAGGGGGGCACTCATAGCGTCCGCGCTCATGTTCATTCTCCGTTCAACTTCGCTTCGGGGACACGCACGTGCGTGTCCTCCTTCAAGGTCGACAGGACGATGGTGGTGCTCGTGCGGGTGACACCCGGGATGGTGCGCAGCGTCTCCACCAGCAGCACGTCCAGCGTCCGGGTGTTGTCCGTTTTCACCTTCAACACGTACGAGTCCTGGCCCGCGACCCGGTGTGCCTCCAGCACGTCCGGCAGCTCCGCCACCTTCTTGGCGAAGCCCTCGAAGTGCTTGGGGTGTTCAATGCTCACCCCGATGAAGGCGGTGATGTCCTTGCCCAGCTGCGTCGCGTCCACCCGGGCCGTGTAGCCGGTGATGACCCCGCGCTCCTCCAGCTTGCGGATGCGCTCGGCCACCGCGGGTTGGGACAACTTCACTCCCCGTGACAGCTCCAGCTGGGTGGCCCGGCCATCGCGCTGAAGCATGTCCAAGATGCGATAATCCAGGGCGTCCATGGGGCATCTGACCTTATTTTTATAGGTCGTTTGGGTGAGCGACGGTGAAGTTATATGCCCCCGCTCAGGATTGCAAGTCCGTTGGTGTGCAAACTTGTAGGGCGGCACAAAGGGTCGGATTCCCGACCTCCCGCGTCCTGTTCTGGCGCCTGCCCGCCCGCCCTTCCGGCCTTGGACGGCGAGGCTTTGACGCTCCGCGTTCATGTCTGTCTTTGACGCAAGGAGCCATCCAACGGCTTTTGACAAGGTTGTCGGGCGGGTGCTACCCGTCCTGAAAGATGAATCGCCCTTCAACTTCAGAACGAGTCCCGGTGACGCCGCGTGGCCAGCGGACGCGGCAGAAGCTGTTGAAGGCGGCGGAGGCGGTGTTCGGGGACAAGGGCTACGAGCGTGCGTCCATCGCGGACCTCACGCGCAAGGCCAGCGTCGCGCTGGGCACCTTCTACGTGTACTTCCCGGACAAGCAGTCCATCTTCGTGGAGGTGGTGGACGAGCTGGGCGCGCGCCTGCGCCGCCTCATCGCGGAGTCCACCGTCGCGTGCACCACTCGGCTGGAGGTGGAGCGCGAGGGCCTGCGCGCCTTCTTCCAGTTCGTGCGCCAGCACCCCAACCTCTACCGCGTGGTGCGGCAGGCGGAGTTCGTGGACGCGGACTGCTACCGCCGCTACTACGACCGCTTCGCCAAGGGCTACGTGCGCGGCCTCACGCAGGCCATGGACGCCGGCGAGGTGCGCCGCATGGATCCGGAGGCGCTCGCCTACTGCCTGATGGGCATTGGCGACTTCCTGGGCATGCGCTGGGTGCTCTGGGAGGAGGACATGGGCCTGGAGCGCGTGCTCGACACGGCGATGACGCTCCTGACCCACGGCCTGCCCTCCGGCGCTCCCGTCCTCAAGGCCGTCCCGCCGCCCAAGGCCCCCAAGGCCCCCAAGGCCGTCGCGAAGTCCCCTTCGAAGTCTCCTGCGTCTCCTTCGTCTCCTTCCCCCAGGCCCCGCCGTCCGGCGCGCGGCCCCCGGAGCTGAAACACCGCCATGCGTTACGCGAACATCCTGTCCACCGGCCGCTATGTCCCCGAGAAGCTGCTCACCAACGCCGACGTGGAGGCCATCCTCGGCGAGAAGGTGGACGAGTGGCTCCAGCAGAACGTGGGCATCAAGCAGCGCCACGTGATGGCGGATGATCAGGCGACGAGCGACCTGGCCGTGGCCGCCGCGAAGGAGGCCCTGGCCCGCGCGAAGGTGGACCCCAAGGACCTGGACCTGGTGCTGGTGGCCAGCGACACGCCGGACTACCTGAGCCCCGGCACGTCGTCGGTGGTGCAGGCGAAGCTGGGCGCGGTCAACGCGGGCACCTACGACATCAACGCGGCGTGCGCGGGCTGGGTGACGGCGCTGGACGTGGCGTCGAAGACGATCTCCGCGGACGACAGCTACCAGCGCATCCTGGTGGTGGGCGCCTACGGGATGACCCGGTACGTGAACTGGAAGGACAAGAAGACCTGCACGCTGTTCGCGGACGGCGCGGGCGCCGTGGTGCTGGGCGCGTCCGACAAGCCGGGCTTCCTGGGCGCGAAGCTGCTGGCCAACGGCGAGTACCACGACGCGCTGGGCATCTACACGGGCGGCACGAACCGGCCCGCCACGGCGGAGACGCTGAAGCTCACCGACGGCAAGCCCGCGGTGCAGTTCGTGCGCAAGTTCCCCTCCACGTTCAACACCGAGCGCTGGCCCATCCTGCTGGACACGCTGCTCAAGCGCGCGGACCAGACGCTGGATGACGTGAAGCTGTTCGTCTTCACGCAGCTCAACCTGCGCACCATCGAAGCCACCATGAAGGCGCTCAACCAGCCCATGGCCAAGGCGCACTACACGATGGACAAGTGGGGCTACACGGGCTCCGCCTGCATCCCGATGACGCTCGACGACGCGGTGCTGCAGGGCAAGGTGAAGAAGGGCGACCTCGTGGCCTTCTGCGCCAGCGGCGGCGGCCTGGCCATGGCGTCCGCGCTCTACCGCTGGACGGCGTAGTTCCACCCTCGAAGCCACAGCCAGGAGGTACGCGCATGTTCATCGGGGATTGGATGGGGCGGGGCGCCCTCTACTGGCCGGAGGCGGTGGCCGTGGTGGACGTGGCCCGCAAGGACGCGGGCCGCTTCACCTACCGGCAGATGAACGCGCGCGCCACGGCGCTCGCGGGCTGGCTGCGGAACGTGGCCGGCGTGCAGCGCGGCGACCGCGTGGGCATCGTCGCGCTCAACGGCGTGGAGCACCTGGATCTGCTCTTCGCGTGCGGGAAGCTGGGCGCCATCTTCGTGCCCTACAACTGGCGGCTGCACGCGGCGGAGCTGACCGAGGGCGTGCGCTCCGTCCGCCCGCGCGTGCTGCTGTTCGGGGATGACTTCCGCGACGCGGCGGCGCAGGTGCGTGAGCACGTGGGCGACGGCCTCCGCCTCGTGGCGCTGGATGCGCAGGGGCTTCCGGGGGCGGACGCCTACGCGAAGGTGCTGGAGCACGTGACCGCGGCCCCGGTCACGAATGATGCGGTGAGCGAGGAGGACATCCTCTGTCTCATCTTCACCGGCGGCACCACCGGGAAGTCCAAGGGCGCGAAGGTGTCCTACCGGATGGTGGCGTGGAACACGCTCAACACGCTGGTGCATGAGATCCGGCAAGGCGACGTCACGGTGACGCACACGCCGCTGTTCCACACCGGTGGACTGCTCGTGTACACGCTGCCGCTGCTCACCGTGGGCGGCACCGTGGTGCTGATGCGGCGGTGGGACGCGGACGAGATGCTGGGGCTGGTCGCGAAGGAGAAGGTGACGCTCTTCTTCGCGGTGCCTACGCAGTACCAGCAGTTGATGGACTCACCGCGCTGGCGCGGGACGGACTTCTCCTCCGTGCGCTTCGTCACCAGCGGTGGGGCGCCCCTGCCGGTGCCGCTGCTCCAGGCGTGGCAGGCGGTGCACCCGGTGCCCTTCAAGCAGGGCTTCGGGATGACGGAGTTCGGACCCGGCATCTTCAGCATGGGGCCGGAGTTCGCGGTGTCGAAGGCGGGCTCCATCGGCCGGCCCAACTACTTCATCGACGCGAAGCTGGTGGATGACGCGGGCCAGGACGTGCCCGTGGGCGGGGTGGGCGAGCTGGTGCTCAAGGGCCCGTCCATGTGCTCGGGCTACTTCGAGGACGATGCCGCGACGCAGGAGGCCATCGACGCGGGCGGCTGGTTCCACACCGGAGACCTGGCGCGCGTGGATGCCGAAGGCTTCTTCACCATCGCGGGGCGCAAGAAGGACATGTTCATCTCCGGTGGAGAGAACGTGTACCCGCTGGAGCTGGAGTCGGTGCTCTACGAGCACGCCGCGGTGCAGCAATGCGCGGTGGTGGGCGTGCCGGACGCGAAGTGGGGCGAGGCGGGCCGCGCCTACGTGGTGCTCAAGGCGGACGCGACGGCCACGGCGGACGCGCTGCTGGAGCACCTGAAGGGCCGGCTGGCGCGCTTCAAGGTGCCCAAGCGCGTGGAGCTGGTGAAGTCGCTGCCGGTGTCGCCCGCGGGGAAGATCCTCAAGCGGGAGCTGCGCGAGCAGGCCATCGCGGCGGACGCGCGCGACGCCTCGTGACGGACGGTATCCTCTCTTCAATCAATTCAACCAGGAGCGGCGCACATGGCTGACAGTTCCAGGAAGGTCGAGAAGCGGGACATCCCCACGGCACGGCTCGTGGTGCGCGCGAGGCTGGTGGGCGAGGAGGGATTTCCGGTCATCTTCGTGCACGGCAACTGTTCCTCCTCCGCGTTCTTCGAATCGCTGATGAAGACGCTGCCCGAGGGCTTCCGGGGCATCGCGCCGGACATGCGCGGCTACGGGGAGACGGAGCCCAAGACCATCGACGCGACGCGCGGCATGCGCGACTTCAGCGATGACCTGCTGGCGCTGATGGACGCGCTGTCGCTCAAGCGCGCGGTGTTCGTGGCGCACTCGGCCGGCGCGGGCATGGTGATGCAGCTGTCCCTGGACCATCCGGGGCGCGTGGCGGGCATCGTGGTGGAAGCGCCCCTGTCGCCCTATGGCTTTGGCGGCACGAAGGACGCGGACGGCACGCCGTGCTGGGCGGACTTCGCGGGCTCCGGCGGTGGCACGGCCAACCCGGACTTCGTGCAGCGGCTGAAGTCGAAGGACCGCTCCACGGAGACGCCCACGTCGCCCCGCAACGTGATGAACGGCTGCTACGTGAAGCCCCCGTTCCGCCACCCGGACGAGGAGATGCTCCTGGACTCGGTGCTGAACACGCACGTGTCGGACGAGCTGTACCCGGGCAACTTCACCAAGTCCGACAACTGGCCGGGCGTGGCGCCGGGCACCACGGGCATGAACAACGCCATGGCGCCGCGCTACTACAACACGTCGTCCTTCGCGGCGTTGAAGAACGGGCCGGACGTGCTGTGGATCCGCGGCGCGGACGACGCCATCGTTTCCGACACGTCACTGTTCGACTTCGGCTTCCTGGGCAAGCTGGGCGCGGTGCCCGGCTGGCCCGGGGAGGAGAAGTACCCGCCGCAGCCCATGGTGTCGCAGATGCGCGGCGTGATGGAGCGCTACGCGAAGAACGGTGGCCGCTTCCGCGAGGTCGTCCTCCACGACACGGGCCACAGCCCGCACCTGGAGAAGACGCAGGAGTTCGAAGCCCTGCTCACGCCCTTCCTGCGGGAGCACGCCCGCTAGTCATTCCTGACGCGCGGTGAGGCGCGGAGGGCCTTCCGGGACGACCCCGGTGGCCCTTGGCGCGCCCGCGCACCGGGGTTTCCCTGTCGCACGTCTGCTGTCGCCGCACCCTCTTCACCCACCCGGAGGTCCGCATGCGAAGCACCTGGACGTTGTCGCTCACGGCCGCATTGCTGATGGCAGGTTGCGGGGCAGAACCCCCTGCGTCGGAGGCGCCTCCGGTGGAGGAGGCCGTCGGCACGGCGGAGGCTCCGCTGGACGCGGACCTCGCGCCCTACTTCGACGCGGTCACCACGCCGACCAACAGCTACACCGTGGTGGGCACGCTGACGCCGCCCGCGTGGTCGTGGGGGCAGATTGAGCTGCTGGAGGGACGCCAGCGCTTCCGCAGCGAGTACTACAACCCGCGCACCCAGAAGCTGCGCTACCAGGACACGTACCAGTCCAGCGACTACCCGCTGGCGACGTACTTCGGTTCGCTCAACCAGCAGCTGGTGGACGGCTTCAACCTCGCCTACTCGAACAGCTGTGCCACGACGGCGGGGAGCACCTGTCCCGCGGTCGGGCCCACCAAGCCGGCGGCGCGCTATGTGCTGCTCCACAAGGGCCGGGCCACGGCGGCGCGCACCTGCAACGTGAACCTGACGCCGACGCTGCTGGTGCACGGCGCCATCCAGGACGCGAACGTCTGGATGTTCCCCAACGGCAACAACGGTTCGGGCGGTTCGTACGGCAACGCGGCCCAGAAGACGGGCCTGGTGCAGGACCTGGAGTCGAAGGGCCGCTGTGTGTACGCGGTGACGTTCGGCTCGTTCCACGGCGACAACTACAACCACGCCATCCACGTGGCCAACGCGGTCAAGCGCATCAAGGCGCTGCACCCGGGCGTGGCGCGGGTGGACGTCGTCGCGTGGAGCAAGGGCGTGCTGGCGGTGGATCCGTGGATGGCCAACGCGGCGACGTGGGGCGGCTTCAGCACCACGCGGCTCTTCGAGCGGCTGGCGAAGGAGCAGGCGTCGCAGGTGCCGGCGTATGACGACTCCGTGCGCGTGTACGTGCCGCTGTCCGGGCCGCACAAGGGCATCGATCTGAACTTCCGCCACCCCATCCACACGCTGACCATCGCGAGCACGTCGGCGAACGCGCCGGTGGGCCGTGGGCCGATGCCGTGGACGTACTTCTCCGCGTTCCAGTGCGTGACCTGGGGTTCGGACGTGCCCTGGTACAACAACCCGTATGCGGAGAGCGTGTGCGAGGGCTCCGGCGGCATGTGGCCGGACTTCTTCCGCCGCATCTACCTGTCGAACATCACGGGCCTGAGCAGCACGGGCGCGCCGGTGTCCGCGAGCACGCTCCAGTCGCTGAACACCACCCAGGGCCTGTCCGCGAGCGCGTTCAACTTCGACGAATACAACATGAGCCTGTTCGGCGCGGTGAACGACAGCGGCAAGTACGTCACGGCGTACCCGGGCCAGCTCCAGGCGGCGTACGACCTGCGCGGCACGTACCCGATTCCGGACCGCAGCGCGTCGTCGTGGGACAGCGTGGATCCGAACGAGAACCGCTACTTCCCGTGGCTGGATTCGAAGCTCATCTACAACCCGTTGAACCCGTTCATCGCCGCGGGCTACATGGACGCGACGGACCACCGCGTGTGCCGCACCACCGCATATGACCCCGCCGGTTCGCCGTGCTTCGCGTACCACGCGTACAACACGAACCAGAACGCGGAGGGCTACAACATCTCCAACTACGCGAAGTACCGCATCATGCAGGGCCTGGGCATCGCCACGGCGATGGAGATGGGCGGCAAGTTCATCACCCGGCTGGCGGAGCACGGCCTGGATACGCGCCTGCCGTCGCTCTACGTGCTCTACGGCACGGCGGCCGGCGCGCAGCCCTATGAGACGGACGGCATGACGTCCACGACGTCCGCGCCGCGCGGCGACGGCGTGCTGTTCGAGGCGAGCATCGCGGCGATGACCCAGCTCACCCAGGGCTGGACCGCGGCGAAGAAGACCGCGGACGCGAAGCAGGAGGGCATGGCGTACGACCACCTGAGCATGGGCATCACGCCGGCCGTGTGGAACAAGATCTCCGCGCACTTCGTTTCGCGGGATTGATGTGACGTAGCCACCGGAGCACGGGCGCACGTTTCGCGCCCGTGCTTCTTCATGCCGGGTCTGCTCCATGCCCATCGTTCATGACTGGCTGGCCCGGCGGGCGTCGCTCGCCCCGGAGCGCGTGGCGCTCATCGACTCGCTTCGTGGCGGACGCCGCATCTCGTGGCGCGAGTGGAACGCGGCGGCGCACCGGACGGCGCTGCTGCTGCTCGACCTGGGTGTGACGCCTGGGAGCCGGGTCTCCGTGCTGGCGTACAACGGCGTGGAGACGCTGGACCTGCTGTTCGCCTGCGCGAAGCTGGGCGCGGCCCTTCAGCCCCTCAACTGGCGCCTGGGCGTGACGGAGCTGCGAGGGCTGCTCGCGGACGTTGAACCCCAGGCCGTCTTCTTCGGGCCGGAGTTCCGCTCGCAGGTGGACGCGCTGCGTCCCTTGCTGCCCCAGGTCCTTCACTGGATGCCCCTGGCGGATCCGCTCCCCGGTGAGCGCTCCTTCGCTTCACGCGACGACCTGCCTGCGTCCCGTGCGCTGCCCGTCATCGACGTGGAGCCCGACTCGCCGTGGGTGCTGTGCTCCACCGGGGGCAGCACCGGCCTGCCGAAGTCCGCCGTGCTCACCCATGGCTCGCTCACCGCGAACGCCGCGAACACCGTCGTGAGCTGGGGCCTCACCCAGGACGATGTGGCGCTGCTCAACGCGCCCCTGTTCCACACCGGCGGCCTCAACGTCTTCACGCTGCCCCTGGTGTACGTGGGCGGGGCTTCCGTCGTGTGCCGGGGCTTCGACGTGGAGCAGGCCTTCGATCTCATCCACTCGGGCTCCGTCAGCGTCGTCTTCGGCGTGCCCACCATGTTCATCGAGATGCAGCGCCACCCTCGCTTCGACGCGGTGGACTTCTCCCGCCTCAAGCTGCTGATCAGCGGCGGCGCCCCCTGTCCCGCCCCCGTCTTCGAGCGCTTCTTCTCCCGCTACCTCTTCTTCCGCACCGGCTACGGCCTCACCGAAGCGGGACCCAACAACTTCTTCCTCCCTGCCCACGCCGTGCGCTCCCACCCCGGCTTCGTCGGCGTCCCCCTGTTCCATGTCGAAGCGCGCATCGACGGCGAGCAGCGCCCCGGCGACGTGGGCGAACTGCTGCTGCGCGGCCCCCACCTGTGCGCGGGCTACTGGCGCAACCCGGAGGAGACCGCTCGGGCCTTCGTGGAGGGCTGGCTCCACACCGGCGACCTGGCCTCGCGTGACGCGGCGGGCTTCTTCCGCATCGAGGGCCGGCGCAAGGACCTGATCATCTCCGGCGGGGAGAACATCCACCCCTCGGAGGTGGAGAGCGTCCTCGCCGGCCATCCCGACGTCGCGGAGGTCGCCGTCATCGGCGTGCCCGACCCGAAGTGGGGGGAGGTCCCTCGCGCCCTCATCGTCCCCCGGCCCGGCACCGCCCCCACGCTCCCAGCGCTCCAGGCCTTCTGTGAGGGCCGCCTCGCCCGTTACAAGCTGCCCCGCACGCTGCGCCTCCTCACCGCCCTGCCTCGTACGCCGGCGGGCAAGGTGGACCGGCGGGCGCTCGGCCTGTCGCACGGTCTGGACTGAATTTCCGTCCGTGACGACCGTCCTCCCGGAGGCGCGGGATGGCGCTTCCGGGGGCCCCCTGTATGTCCGGCCGGACATGCGTCCGTAATATTTGGTCATGAAGCGGAAGCCCCCAGGAAATATGGGGGTGTCAGGTTGGGTGTGCGTGCTGGAGGCGGACGGTGGGGCTCCGGTCTTTTGGAGAGAAGCCCGGGTCCCCACTTCCGCCTCTGGTGCGCATCCCGGGAGACCGACCCATGGAGATGACCCCCCGCCCCACGACCTCGGAGGAAGCCACCATCCAGGTGCTGCTCGTCGAGGACGACGAACGCCTGGCCCGGCTCACCGCCCGCTACCTGCAGGAGCACGGCATCATCGTCACCGTGTCCGCGTCCGGCACCGACGCGCTCGCCCAGACGTCCCGCCACACCTACGACGTCATCCTGCTGGACCTGATGCTCCCCGGCCGCGACGGCCTGGAGGTCTGCCGCGAGCTGCGCACCCGCACCGACGTGCCCATCATCATGCTCACCGCGCGCGGCGAGGAGGCCGACCGCGTCCTGGGCCTGGAGTCCGGCGCGGACGACTACCTGCCCAAGCCCTACTCGTCGCGCGAGCTGCTGGCCCGCATCCGCGCCCAGGTGCGCCGCGCCCGGGGCAAGGTGGGCCCCACCAGCCACCCCGTGCACGCGGGCCGGCTGGTGCTGGACCCCCGCAGCCTGAGCGCGTCCCTGGACGGCAAGCCCCTGTCCCTCACCACCTACGAGTTCAGCCTGCTGCGCGTGCTCGCGGAGCGCGCCGGCCGCGTCCTCAGCCGCGAGCAACTGCTCGACCTGGTGAAGGGCAGCGCGGACGAGGTGTTCGACCGCTCCGTGGACGTGCACATCTTCCGCCTGCGCCAGAAGCTGGAGGTGGACCCCCGCAACCCGCGCCTGCTCAAGACGGTCCGCGGTGCCGGCTACATGCTGGCCACGGAGACCGAGGCGGAGCCGTGAAGAACGCCCGTCGCTTCTTCCGCCTCCCCACCGGCCTGCTCGCCCGCATCTACCTGGTGGGCGTCATCCAGATCGTCCTCGTGGCCCTCTCGCTCATGCTCGCGCGGGACTTCCTGCGCAACGAGGCCTGGCGCAACCGCTTCGACGACGAACTCTCCTACTTCGTGGACGAGTGGACCGCCCTGCGCGACAACCCCGCCGCGCTCCAGGCCTCGCTCGGCCGCGCGCAGCAGCGCATGGGCATGCGCGTCACCCTGCGCGACGTGAACGGCGAGCTGCTCGGCAACACCCGGCCGGAGCCCTCGCCCGCGCTCAGCGCCGAAGAGCTGCACGTCACCTCGCGCGTCACCCGGAAGGGGCCGCCCGGGCCCTTTCCCGGCCCCGGTGGCGCCGGAAGGGGCCTTCTGGTGGTGAGCCCCTATCCGGGGCCCATCCAGGTCTATGCCTCCGTGACGCTGCCCCCACCGCCGCCTCCTCCCGACGGAGACCGCCAGACGGCCATCATCGTGGGCCTCGTCCTGGCGTGTACGGCCATCACCTCCGTCGCCTTCGCGCGCACGCTCGCGGGCCCCTTGAAGAAGCTGGCCTCCGCCGCCCGGGCCTTCGGCGCGGGACGGCTGGACGTGCGCGCGGGCCTGCGCCGCAACGACGAGCTGGGCCTCGTGTCGGAGGCCTTCGACGAGATGGCCGGCCGCATCACCCAGCTCCTGCGCTCGCAGAAGGAGCTGCTCGCCAACGTGTCGCATGAGCTGCGCACGCCCCTGTCCCGCATCCGCGTGGCGCTGGACCTGGCAGCGGAGGGCGACGCGCAGACGGCCCGGGAGCTGCTCCCCGACATCACCGAGGACCTGGCGGAGCTGGAGCGCCTGGTGCAGGACGTGCTCACCACGTCACGTCTGGAGCTGGTCACGGAGGGCGCCAGCGGGGCCGCGCCGCCCCTGCGCCTGGAGCACGTGGATGCGAATGCGCTCCTGGAGAAGGCCGCCGCCCGCTTTCGCGCCGCGCGGCCGCAGCACCGCCTGGAGGTCCAGGTGGACGGGACGCTCCCCGGGCTGGAGGCGGACCCCGTCCTGTTGCGGCGCGTGCTGGACAACCTGCTCGACAACGCGGGGAAATATTCGGAGGCCGGCACCACCGTGAGGCTGCTCGCCCGGACGGAGGGCGACGGCGTCCAGGTGGAGATCCGCGACCAGGGCATCGGCATCGACGCGGAGGACCTGGCGCGGGTGGGCACGCCCTTCTTCCGCACCGACCGCAGCCGCGCCCGCACGACGGGTGGGGTGGGCCTGGGACTGGCACTGGTCCGGCGCATCATCGCCGCGCACGGGGGCCACCTGACGCTGGAGAGCCAGCCGGGGCAGGGCACCACCGCCCGCGTCCTGCTGCCGGCCACCGGGGCGGCGGACACACCGGACGGCCGCCTCGTCGCGGGTCATCTTTCGTAATAGAGACGAGATTCGCCGAAACATTTCAGAACATACAACAAGGGGCATGAAGGCCTTGAGCGAGATGCCGCGGGAAGCGCCGGCCCTGGCGCCGGTGCCATTGGAAGAGGACGAGGGTCGCAAGCGCGGGGTGCCGCGCTGGGCCTGGATACTGGGAGTCCTGGTGGTGGCCGCGCTGGTCGTCTTCTGGCGCGTGCGTGCCTCCCGTCAGGCGGACGTCATCACCTACGAGACGGCGCCCGTGGAGTCCCGGAAGCTCATGGCCAAGGTCACGGCCACCGGCACCGTGGCGGCGCTGGTGACGGTGCAGGTGGGCAGCCAGGTGTCGGGCCGCATCCAGGAGTTGTTCGTCGACTACAACTCCGAGGTGAAGAAGGGGCAGGTCATCGCCCGCATCGACCCGCAGCTGGTGCAGGCCGCGCTGGACCGGGCGAAGGCGAACATGACGGCCTCTCGCGCGAACCTCCAGAAGGCGCGCGTCAACGCGGACGTGGCGAAGAAGCAGGCCGCGCGTTCGAAGGAGCTGCGCGCCCAGCAGTTCATCTCCCAGTCGGAGCTGGAGACGGCCGAGTCCGCCGCCGCCAGCGGTCAGGCGGAGGTGACGGCCGCGGAGGGCTCCGTCGCCCAGGCGCAGGCCGCGCTCAACGAGGCGGAGGTGAACCTCAAGTACACGACCATCGTGTCGCCCACCGACGGCATCGTCATCTCGCGCAGCGTGGACGTAGGCCAGACGGTGGCCGCGTCCCTCCAGGCCCCGGTGCTCTTCACCATCGCGGAGGACCTGCGCAAGATGCAGATCAACACCAGCGTGTCCGAAGCGGACGTGGGCAAGCTGCAGCCCGGCATGAAGGCCACCTTCACCGTGGACGCCTTCCCCGGTGAGGACTTCCAGGGCGTCATCCGGCAGATCCGCAATGAAGCCATCACGGTGCAGAACGTGGTCACCTACCTGGCCATCCTCGACGTGCCCAACCCCGACCTGAAGCTCAAGCCGGGCATGACGGCGAACGTCACCATCGTGACGCAGCAGAAGGACCAGGCGCTCTCCGTGCCCAACACGGCGCTGCGCTACCGGCCCGCGCCCGCGCCGGGGGCTCCCGCGCAGGCCGTGCAGCCGGCGGCGAAGGGGTCCCGCACCCTCTACGTGCTGCGCCGCCAGAAGGATGCGCCGCCCCAGCCCGCGCCCGTGAGCGTGCGCACCGGGATGACGGACGGCACGTACACGGAGGTGGTGGAGGGCGAATTGAAGGACGGCGACCGCGTCATCACCGCCGCGAATTCGCCGGCCGGTTCGACGTCCACCCCTCCAGCGGCGGCGAGCCCGGTGGGCGGCGCTCGCGGCGGCGGTGGCATGCGTCGCGGCGGCGGGCCGTTCTAGTCATTCACCATGGCAGGGCAGGGGAAGGAGGAGAGGCACATGGACGCGGATACGAAACAGGCGCCCCCGGTCGTGCAGCTCCGGGGCGTGAGCAAGGTGTACCGCACGGGTGACGTGGAGGTGCGGGCCCTGCGCGGCGTGGACTTCACGGTGGAGCCGGGCGAGTTCGTCTCCATCATGGGCTCCAGCGGTTCGGGCAAGTCCACGCTGATGAACATCCTGGGCTGCCTGGACCGGCCCACCGGCGGCGAGTACCTGCTCAATGGCAGGGACGTGGCGCGGTTGGACCGGGACGGCCTGGCGCGCGTGCGCAACCGCACCCTGGGCTTCGTCTTCCAGAGCTTCAACCTGCTGGCGCGCACCACGGCGCTGGAGAACGTGGAGCTGCCCATGCTGTACGCGGGCGTGCCTTCGAAAGAACGGCGCCTGCGCGCGAAGGAGGCGCTGGAGCGCGTGGGGCTGGGCGCGCGCCTGGACCACCACCCCAAGCAGCTCTCCGGCGGTCAGCAGCAGCGCGTGGCCATCGCGCGCGCGCTGGTGGGACGGCCTCGCGTCATCCTGGCGGACGAGCCCACGGGCAACCTGGACTCGCGCACCACGGTGGAGGTGATGGCGCTGTTCCAGCAGCTCCAGAAGGAAGGCATGACGCTGGTGCTGGTGACGCACGAACCGGACGTGGCCGAGTACACGCAGCGGGTGGTGGTGGTGAAGGACGGGCGCATCGTGAAGGACCAGCGCCAGTCGCCGCAGCCGGCGGTGGTCCCGGTGGAAGAGGTGGGGACATGAACCTGCTGGAGACGCTCGTCCTGGCGCTCAGGGCCCTCTTGCGTTCCAAGACGCGCTCGGTGCTCACCGCGCTGGGCATCATCATCGGCGTGGGCGCGGTCATCGCCATGGTGGCCATTGGTGACGGCGCGAAGGCCAGCGTGCAGAAGGTCTTCGACTCCATGGGCACCAACATGCTCATCGTCATGTCGGGTTCGTCCCGCTCCGGTGGTGCGCGCGGCGGCTTCGGCAGCCAGCCGACCCTCACCTGGGACGACCTGGAGGCCATCCGCACGCAGCTGCCCAGCGTGCGCGGCGCGGCGCCGGAGATGCGCTCCAACGCGCAGGTGTTCTCCGAGGACCAGAACTGGAACACCAGCATCATCGGCACGACGACGGACTACTTCATCGTGCGCAGCTGGACCATGGCGCAGGGCGCGCGCTTCACGGACGCGGACAACGAGGCGGGCGCGAAGGTGGCGGTGCTGGGCCAGACGGTGGTGGACAACCTGTACGGCAAGGGCTTCAACCCGGTGGGCCAGGTCATCCGCATCAACAAGACGCCCTTCACCGTGGTGGGCGTGACGACGCCCAAGGGCCAGTCCCCGGTGGGCCAGGACTTCGACAACACGGTGTTCGTGCCAGCCACGTCGTTCCGCCGTCAGGTGCAGGCGCAGACCATGGGCGCGTTCATCACCGGCGCGGTGTTCGTGCAGGCGGCCTCGGCGGACCTGACGTCGCGGGCGCAGGCGGACGTGACGCAGCTCCTGCGCGACCGTCACCGGCTGGGCGAGGGCGACGCGGACGACTTCGACGTGCGCAACCTGGCGGAGGTGGCCAGCGGTCAGCAGCAGAGCACGGAGACGATGAGCATGTTGCTCGCGGCCATCGCGGCGGTGTCGCTGGTGGTGGGCGGCATCGGCATCATGAACATCATGCTGGTGAGCGTCACCGAGCGGACGCGCGAGATTGGCGTGCGCGTGGCGGTGGGCGCGCGGCCTCGCGACATCCTGGCGCAGTTCCTCATCGAGGCGCTGACGCTGTCGGTGCTGGGAGGAATCATCGGCGCGGCGGTGGGCCTGGGCGTGGCGAAGCTGCTCGCGGCGCAGTTCGGTTGGCCCATGCTGGTGCGCCCGGATGTGGCGCTCTTGGCCATCGGGTTCAGTGGTTTGGTCGGTGTCGTCTTCGGGCTGTACCCGGCGCGCAAGGCGAGCCTGTTGGATCCCATCGATGCCTTGAGGTACGAGTGATGCGCGCGCTTCCGTTGACGCTCTCGTTGTGGGTCCTGCCCGTGGTCGCGGGGGCCCAGGCTCCGGCCGCCCAACCCGGGGCGACGCCCACCACGCCGGCTCCGGTGAAGCAGTCCCTGTCGCTGGCGGCCTCCGAGGGGCGCGTCATCTCCCTGGCGGAGGCCGAGACCGCGGCGCGCGAGCACCTGCCGACGCTGCGCTCGGCGCAGGCCGGCACGGATGCGGCGCGGGCCCGGGTGGATCAATCCTTCTCCAGCTTCCTGCCGCAGGTGAACGCCAACGCCGGCTACACGCTGGGCACCAGCAACCGGGCCGTCATCCAGAACGTGCCTGGCAGCGACACCGCCGTGGTGTCCAACTCCACGCGGCGCTTCAGCGGGGGCATCTCCGCCAACCAGCTCATCTACGACTTCGGCCGCACCTCCGGGCGCTACAACATCTCGAAGGAGAACGCGGAGGCGCAGGAGGACTCGCAGCAGCAGGTGCTCCAGGACTCGCTGCGGAATGTGCGCACCGCGTACTTCAACGTCCTCACGCAGAAGGCCCTGCTGGGCGTGGCGCGGGAGACGCTCCAGAGCGAGGAGGCCCGGCTCAACCAGGTGAACGCCTCCGTGCAGGTGGGCACCCGGCCTGAAATCGACCTGCTCCAGCAGCGCACGGCGAAGGCCAACGCGCAGGTGCAGCTCATCCGCGCGCAGAACGCCTACGCCACCGCGAAGGCGCAGCTCAACCAGGCCATGGGGGCGGAGACGTCCACCGACTACACCGTGCAGGACGTGACGGTGGCGGCCGTGCCGGGCGAGGACGAGCTGCTGGACGCGCTGGTGCTGCGCGCGCTGGAGTCCCGTCCGGACGTCGCGGCGCGCGAGCGTCAGGTGCGGGCGCAGGAGCTGCAGATCAAGGTGACGAAGGGCGGCCACTGGCCGAGCCTCAGCGCCACGGGCAACGTGTCGGACGTGGGCGAGAACCCGTTCAACGGCTCCACGGTGAGCGTGTCGGGCGGGCTGTCGCTGAGCTGGGCGCTGTTCCAGGGCGGACTCGTCAACGCGCAGACGCGCGAGGCCAACGCCAACCTGCGCGACATCCAGGCGCAGAAGGACGCGCTGCGCCAGCAGGTGCGGCTCCAGGTGGAGCAGGCCCGGCTGAACGTCGTGGCCACCCGCGAGGCGCTCACCGCCGCGGACGAGGCGCAGGTGAACGCGCGCGAACGGCTGCGGCTGGCCGAGGGGCGCTACCGCGCGGGCGTGGGCAACATCATCGAGGTCAGCGACGCGCAGGTGGCCTTCACCAACGCCGCCGCCCAGCAGGTGCAGGCGACGTACGACCTGGCCACCTCCCGCGCGGAGCTGGCGCGGGCCCTGGGCACCGTGGAGCTGAGCACGGTCGCCTCGCGGTAGCCGCGCTCCCGCCCCCTCCAGGAGCACGGAGGGGGCGCGTGTATCTCTTCCGGGGTGGACCCGAGCATTCCGGGCACCTGTCGCTGGACGCGCCGGACGCCGTGTATCTGTGTGGTGCTGAAAACACGAGCCAACCCTGAAGGGTGGCAGTGGCGGCAGGACGCCCAAACACCGTAGGAAACTTCGCCTCCAACGTGCTGGGTCACCTCCAGATAAGCCCGAAAAAGAGTGTGGATGAACCGGAACCGGGGCATTCTCCGAGGGCGCTCCGTCTCAGAAGAGGCCCGGGTGTCGGGGTTGCCCGGACTCCGAAAGTCCACCTCCCGCGCAGCGACCCTATGGGTGAACAATGGGAGGCTGACCCGGCAAGTTCTGTCTGTCTGCCTCTATACGTCCTATGCCGTCGGCCAAACGTTTCGGGTCGGCAAGCAAAGGCATGGACAAGAAACTCGCAACCACCATCGGCGCATCCGCACGGGTCGCCCGGGGCCGCATGGAGCTTACGCAGGCCGACGTGGCCGAGCGGATCGACGTGGCCACGGAAGTGTATGGCCGCCTGGAGCGAGGCGGCATGCTCCCCAGCGTCCAGACCCTGTTGAAGTTGTGCCACGAGCTGCATGTCTCGGCGGATGAGCTGCTCGGATTGGCGGCGCAGGGTGTCACTCCCGCGCGCGCCAACGAAGCTCCTCCGCCCACGCCCGAGCGCCCGGAAGTGCGCCGGCTGCTGCGCAGTGTCCGGCAGCTTGATCCTGCCCAGGTGAAGCTCCTGGGCCTGGTGGCCAACGCACTGACGCGGCGGTAGTCCCCGCCGCGCGGTCGTCGTTGATCACCCCGCTTCACAGATTCGACAGGATGCGCTCCAGGTCGGCCGGACGCACCGGCTTGGTGACGTGCAGGTCGAAGCCCGCCTTCAGGGCCAGGGCATGGGCTTCCTCCTCGCCGTAGCCCGTCAGCGCCACCAGGCGGATGTTCCGCCCCACGCGCGCGCGCAGCGCCTGCGCCACCTGGTAGCCGTCCACGCCCGGCAACCCGATGTCCACCAGCGCCACGTCCGGCGCGTGCGTGAGCGCCAGCTCCACGCCCCGCACGCCGTCCGGCGCCACCGCCACCTGGTGGCCCCACAGCTCCAGCAACTCGCGCATGGACTGGCGCGCGTCCGAGTTGTCCTCCACCAGGAGGATGCGCCGCGCCTGCCGCGCGTCCACGACGTTCGTCCCGCTCAACACCGGAACCCGCTCCGGGGGCATCAGGGGCAGCTTCACCACGAACTCGCTGCCCTCGCCGTAGCCGCCGCTGTAGGCCTCCACGCTGCCGCCGTGCATCCGCACCAGCGTGCGCACCAGCGTGAGCCCGATGCCCAGGCCTCCTCGGGAGCGCTCCAGGGACGTGTCCACCTGGGAGAACAGGTCGAACACGCCCGGCAGCTTCTCCGCGGGGATGCCGATGCCGGTGTCCTTCACCCGCAGCACCGCCTGCGCGCTGCCGTCCACGCCCTCCTGGAACAGCTCCACGTCCACGGTGCCCTGGTCCGTGTACTTGGCCGCGTTGTCGATGAGGTTGGTGAAGATCTGCTCCAGCCGCGTGGCGTCACCCTCCAGCCACAGGGGCGTCTGGGGCAGCCGGACCTCCAGCTTCAGGCCGCGTCCCTCCACGCGGGGCCGCAGGATGGAGAGCACCTGCTGGAAGCTCTCCGCCAGGTCCAGCGGCTCCTTGCGCAGCTCCACCTTGCCGCGGGTGATGCGGCTGACGTCCAGCAGGTCATCCACCAGCCGCGCCAGGTGGTGCGTCTGGCGCTGGATGATGCCGTGCATCCGCGCTTCCTTGGTGTCCACCGGACCCTTGCGCTCCAGGATGCCAATGGCCGTCATGATGGCGGCCAGCGGGTTGCGCAGCTCGTGGCCCAGCATGGCCAGGAACTCGTCCTTGCGCCGGTCCATCTCGATGAGCTGATCCGTGCGCAGGCGGGCCTGCTGCTCCGCGTGGCGCAGGCGCAAGAGCGAGCGCACCGTGGCGATGAGCTCCGACGGTTCGTAGGGCTGGGTGAGGTACGCGTCCGCGCCGCCCTCCAGGCCCTGCACCTTCTTGTCCGGCGTGATGAACGTCGCGGACGTGTGCATCACCGCGATGGCGGACGTGGCCGAGTTGGCGCGCAGCCGGGCGCACACCTCATAGCCGCTGATGTCCGGCAGCTTCACGTCCAGGACGATGACGTCCGGGCGGTGCTTCTCCGCCATCAGGAGCGCCGCCATGCCGGTGGCGGCCTCCAGCACGTGGTAGCCGGACATCTCCAGGATGCGGTTGACGAGGTACCGGTTGGCCTCGTCGTCGTTGACGTTGAGGACCGTGGCCATTCGCTGTTCAGCCACGGGGGTTGTTCTCCCTCAGGTCCCGGGTCCCCAGGCCCGCCTTGGTCAGCGCGTCGCGGATGCGCGTGATGGCCACCTCGCGGCTCAGCGTGTGCTTGGCCAGGATGGCGGACGTCTCCCGCGAAAGCCTGTCGCGCTCCGACTCCTGCAACTGGTGGGACGTGTGCAGGATGATGGGGATGTCGCGCGTGCGCGGATCCGCCTTCAGTTCGTCCAGCACGTCGAAGGCGGTGATGTCCGGCAGGATGAAGTCCAGGAAGATGAGGTGCGGGGCCTGCTCGCGGGCCAGGCGCACGCCGTCGCGGCCACCCGCGGCTTCCAGCAACTGGTAGGGCGTGTCCTTGAGCAACTGCTTGAGCAGGTAGCGGTGCACGTCATCGTCGTCGATGATGAGCAGCCGCTCCACCGGCCCGGTGCGCGCCAGGGCGGACAGCTTCTTCTGCAGCCGCACCTCGTCCACCGGCTTGAGCCAGAACTCGTCGGCGCCCAGGGCGCGCGCCTTCTGCTCGCGGTCCGTCACGGTGACGACGAGGATGGGGATGTCGCGCGTCTGCTCGCCGTTCTTCATCTCCGCGAGGAAGTTCCAGCTCGTCTCGCCCTCCAGCATCACGTCCAGCACCATGGCGGCCGGCCGCACCCGCTGCATCATCTTGCGAGCGTCCTCCACCGTGCGCACCGGCAGCACCTGGAAGCCGGAGCGCGCCAGGTACTTCTCGTAGAGGAACAGCGTCTGGCGGTCGTCCTCCAGCACCAGCACCGGCGCGCGCGCGGGATCCAGCGTCTGGCTGCGCAGCGCCAGCCCCGTCATCTCCGACACCTCCACGTGCACGCGCGGCAGGACGACGGTGAAGGTGGAGCCTTCGCCCAGCGCGCTCTTCACGCCCAGCGTGCCGCCCAGCAGCTCCGCCAGCTTGCGCGCCAACGGCAGGCCCAGGCCGGTGCCCTTCACCTGCCGCTGCAGGGGGCTGTCCACCTGGATGAACTCCTCGAAGACGCGCTCGTGGTTCGACGGCGCGATGCCGATGCCGGTGTCCTTCACCCTGAACTCCACCGTGTCGTGCGGGCCGGGGGCGACGGAGACGGTGATGGAGCCGGACTCGGTGAACTTCACCGCGTTGGAGACCAGGTTGCGCACCACCTGGCTGAGCTTGGCCTCGTCCGTCTCCATCTCCAGGCCGTCTGGCGGCGCCTCGAAGTTGAGGGCCACCTGCGAGTCCGGCGGGAGCAGCGGACGGGTCATGCCGCGCAGCGCGCTCATGAAGTCCGACACCGCGAAGTGGGTGTGGCGCAGCAGCGTCTTGCCCGACTCCACCTTGGACAGGTCGAGCAGGTCGTTGACGAGTTCGAACAGCGACTCCGCGGAGCTGCGGATGAACTGGACCTGCTTCTCCTGCTCCGGCCCGAGGCTGCCGTTGAGCGGGTTGAGCAGCACCTTGGACAGCCCGAGGATGGAGTGCAGCGGCGTGCGGAATTCGTGGCTGACGTTGGCCACCACGCGGCTCTTGATTTCAGAGGCGCGCTGGAGGCTCTCCGCCTTCTCGTCCAGGGCGGCGTGCAGGCTTCTCACGCCCTTGTTGGATTCCTCCAGCTCCCGGTTGAGGCGCGCGAGTTCCTCCGCGCGCAGCTTGAGCTCGTACTGCTGGCGCGCTGTCTCGCGGTGCAGCGCGGTCAGCTCCCCCAGCGTGGTGCTCACCTGGGTGAGCGCGGCGCCGTAGTCCTCCGGCACCAGGCTGCCCACCAGGGCCACGCCGCCCTCGTGGGGCCGGGCGCGGAAGGCGAACGTGGCGGGCTTGTGGTCGCGCTGGAGGATGAGCTCCCAGCCGTCCACCGCTTCGTCGAGCGCCTGCACGAGCAGCTTCTCCACCTTGTTCTCGCTGCCGGCGCTGGCGAGGCTCTTCAGGCTCTGCCCCGGTTTGACGCCGAGCAGGCGCGCGGCCCGCTCGTCGCGCCAGACGACCATCCCCTCTGCGTCGCAAGACAGCGCCAGCTCGCGACTGAGGGATTCGAAGATCCCGGGGACGCGGTCATCCAATTGCATCATGAGGGAAGCTCCTCCCATGAAACGGGCGCACGCGCGAGCAACGTCCGTGCTTCCGCATGCTCAGGTCCCAGGGCCGCCTTCAGGGCGCCCAGGAGGTGGGGAAAGGTCACGGGGGCCAGCCCCCGCTGGGGCCAGAAGTCCGCGTACCACCGCAGGTGCGCTTCCCAGAGGTCCGGCCGGTCCAGGGCAAGCGCGTCCGAGAGATAGGACAGGTGAAGGCGCAGCTCTTGTTCCAGGCGCCGACGATTTCCGGGTGGAAGGCGGGCTTCCAGCCTCCGGACCGCGTCCGCGATGAGGGCGGGCGAGGCGTCCTCCAACGGGTGCGCGGCCCCGCTGGGGTAGCGCAGGGCGTCACGGGCGGCCTGGACGTAGGTGTGGGGAAGGGTGCCCTGGCCGAAGCCTTCCGCCTGGAGGGCGAGCGAGAGGCCTTCGAAGTGCTGGTCCAGGTGGAGCGAGCACATGCCCCGCGTGAAGAGCAGGGTGCGCAGCCAGCGGGCGTAGTCCTCCAGGATGGCGGGGCGTTGGGCGTCGAGCGCCTGGACGAGGTAGCGCACGTGGAAGACGGCGTCCTCGTCACCGAAGCGGCGGGCGCGCTGGGGGCCGTAGCGGGCGTTCCAGAAGGGGTCGGCGTACAGGGGCTGGATGGAGGCGGGCGCGAGGGTCCGCGTCAGCGCTTCCACGGCCTGGCTCACGGGCGACATGGTGTCAGACCCCCAGGGCGCGACAGGCGGAGGAGACCAGCTCGCGGGCGCTCTTGCCGAAGAAGGCGACGCCCAGCGTCTCCTCGAGGACGGGCCCCCAGTCGAAGGCGAGTCCGCCCACGGCGATGGGGAGGCGCGGGGAGACTTCACGCACCTTGAGGACGGCCTCGCGGACCTGGGGCATGTGGAAGGGCATGGTGACGGAGAGGGCCAGCAGGTGGGGCGGGGTTTCGCGCACCATGCGGGCCAGGTGGTCCGCGGGGACGTTGGCGCCGATGAAGCGCACGTCGAAGCCGGCCATCTCCAGGAAGTCGCTGGCCATGCGAGCGCCCACCTCGTGCAGCTCGCCCTCCACGCACGCCATCATCACGACCTTGCCGTTGGCCGGGTCGCGGGGCAGGTGGCGGTACAGGTGGGCCAGGACGAACTGGGAGATGGCGGTGGCCATGTGCTCCTGGGCCACGGAGATGTGGTTCTCCTGCCAGAGCCGGCCGATTTCGTACTGGGACGCCTGGATGATCTCCAGGTGGAGTTCCTGGAGCGGCACGCCACACAGCAGCCCTTCGTCCACCACCAGGCGCAGGGCCTCCTGGCGGTTTCCGGAAAGCTGGGCCGCGAGATAGCGCTCCCGAAGCGTGGAGATGGCGGAGGTCTGGTGGATCAAGAGCGTCTTCCCGGGGGACGGGGCAGGGTAGGGGGGAACCCATCTTCGTTAAACCCAGGGGCCCACCCTCGCATCAAGAACCCGACACTTGGCGGCCAAACGATGCAAGCGGGCGTCTTTCTGCTTGATGGGCAGGGGAGCACGGCGGTGGGGGCGTGATAATGGGGGAACTGCGTGATTCGCTGGTTTCGCAGGTCCGTGCAGGCGCTGCCCTGGCTGACGGTGCTGATGGGGTGCTCGACTCCCCCGTTGGTGGAAGGGGTCTGGCGGCCGGGTCCTGGCGCATCGCCGGATCACATCCCCGGGCCACTGAAGAACTTCGGACCCTACGAGCTCGCCGCCGATGCGTTGACGGCCGCATGTCCGCTCATCCTCTCCAAGCCGAACGCCACGGTCGTCCATCTGCAGGAGGCTCAGCCCGAGGTGGCTCTCCGCGCTGCGACTGAGTACTGCGCCTGGCTCTACGTCACTCCCGAGGGACGTTACGAGATGAGCATGCTGTCGGATTCATCCCGTCCGGGGGATGGAGTGCGCGGCATGCGGAGCTGCGCGCTGCCTGCCTTCGTCGAGGATGCCCGCTATGCGACCGGTACCCTCAAGCAGATCTTCGCACTGCACAACCACCCGTTCGGCACGCGGCTCTCCGCAAGGGATCTGCGCTTCATCGAGGCGATGGCCGGCGTCCATGAGTGGGAGGTCCTGACGCGAGAAGGATCCATCCGCCTCTCCATCATCGCGTTCTTCTCGCGGTCGCGGGATGCGAGCGCCCCTACGTGTGACGGCTTCTACCAGTACGTTCCAGCCACCCGGGAGATGATGCTGTGGACGCGGACCGGGGACCTGTGGAAGCAGGAGTCCCATGGCGTCGTCACCTGGCTCGATGAACGCACCTATCGTCTGGACGCGCGGTAGGGAGGCTGCATGCGAGGACGGCTCATGATGCTGAGGACGGTCGTACTGGTGTTGGGACTGGTGGGATGTGCCCGGAGGCCCGAGCCCCTTTCGGCTCCGGTCCTCGACGACCGGACCGTCCACTTCCCGGTGCCCACCGGTGCGGACGTCATCCGGGTGGGGGCCGCCGGTGTGCCTGCCGTGCTGGATGGCGAAACGCTGCGCGCGCTGATGATCGTCTCGCGGGACCTGTTTCCGCTGGGGAGCGCGGCCTCCACCTGTGACAGCCGGCCGGAGTCCTTCACGTACCGTGTTCTCCGGCAGGGCGGCCTGCTCTTCGTCTACGTGGACGAGGAGCCCTCCGCGTGTGGCCGGCGGTTTCCGACGCTCGATTCCGGAGCGAAGTACGCCCTGCGCGCGGATGGCCGCATCCTCCGGCGCGTCGTTGATGGCGTGGACGCGGATGATGAGCTGCGCGGTGTGGTGCTGCCGGATGGCGGGGTGGGGACCGTGCTCGTGCCTCCGACGATGGGCGCGCTCCCCATGGATGGCGGCCTCCCCGCTGTCTCCAGGGAGGATGCGGTGGCCCCGGATGCCGGGCTGCTGTCCCCTGTCGGGCGGTGATTCCCCTGGGTGGGCGGCTGTGCTCCCTCCACGTTCATCCCCAGGCGCCGGCCGGCCGGACGTGCCAAAGGGCTTCACCGGGGTGGGGTGGCCGGATTGGGGGAAAACGGGATAGGGACGCCGCTGGCTGAAAAAAGCCGGTGACAGACTTTCGGGGCACCGGTGTTCCCCTGGTCCTACCGGGAGGCGTGCGCGGTGTCCGTCGATGTGGAGGCCTATTACCGACGCTACGGCCCCCAGGTGCTCCGGCGCTGCCGCTTCCTCTTGCGCTCCGAGGAACAGGCCGTGGACGCCATGCAGGACGTGTTCGTGCAACTGCTTCGCTACCAGTCCGCCTTGAAGGACGCGGCGCCTTCCAGCCTGCTGCATCAGATCGCCACCCGGGTGTGCCTCAACCGCCTTCGCGGCGCGAAGCGGCGCCCGGAGGACCGGGACGATGAGCTGGTCCTGCGCATCGCCGCCTCCGGCGACCTGGAGGCGCGCGCCTCCGCCCGGGGCCTGCTGGACCGGCTCTTCGGCCGCGTGCCCGCGTCCAGCCGCGACATCGCCGTGCTCCACCTGGTGGACGGCATGACGCTGGAGGAAACCGCCCGCGAGGTGGGCCTGTCCGTGTCCGGGGTGCGCAAGCGCCTGCGGGCCCTGTCCGCTGTCCTGCAGGAGCTGGAGGCCGCATGACGTCCCCCCACCGCACCCCGGATTGGCTGCTGGAGCGCATCGCCCTGGGGGAACTGCCCCCGGACGAACTCGCCGCCGCCCGCGCCCGCCTCGACCAGGAACCCGACGGGCCCTCCCGCCTCGCCGCCCTGGAGGCC
>NZ_RAWD01000082.1:0-30211 GCF_003612065.1 Corallococcus sp. CA047B | reverse complement strand
GAGGGGGAGGGAGGCATGCGGCCGGGGCATTGTGTCCCATCCCTCTTGCCGCGAGGCAATGACCGCGACGTGCTCGTCCGCCCGGGTGGCGACCCACCGCGCCTGTTGCCGGGCTCGCGCACGGGGACGCATACTGCCCCCTTCCACCATGGCAGCCGCGCCGCGCCCCTCGCTCCCAGCCCTGACGGGGCTCCGCTTCTTCGCCGCGCTCCATGTGGTGGCCTTCCACGTGACGCCGCGTGAGGGCCGGCCCGCGTGGCTCGCGGGCTTCCTCGACAACGGTCCGGCGAGCGTCACGCTGTTCTTCATCCTGTCCGGCTTCGTGCTGGCGCAGGCGTACCTGGGCCAGGCGTCGTCCGGTCAGGTGTCGCGGCGTGCGTTCTGGGCGGCGCGCTTCGCTCGCGTCTACCCCGTATACCTGCTGGGCCTGGTGCTGACGGCGCCGCCCTTCTTCCAGTTCGTGCTGCGGCAGGAAGGCGGGCTCACGCCGGCGTCGCTCCAGCGCATCCTGGGCGTGGGGGCCGCGGTCTTCAGCCTCACC
The DNA here is from genome assembly GCF_003612065.1 of Corallococcus sp. CA047B. Lineage (NCBI taxonomy): Bacteria > Pseudomonadati > Myxococcota > Myxococcia > Myxococcales > Myxococcaceae > Corallococcus > Corallococcus sp. CA047B. The sequence goes on along the minus strand of NZ_RAWD01000082.1, from coordinate 29,670 downwards.
CAGGCGTGGGTGCCGCCCGCGGCCTGCGCGTGGAACTGTCCGGGCTGGTCCTTGTCCGTCGAGGCCTTCTTCTACCTGCTCTTCCCCATGCTGGCCGTGCCCGTGGCGCGGCTCGGGCCGAAGGGACTCCGCTGGGCCGCCGTGTCGGTGGGCGCGGTCGCGGCGGTGCTGAGCGGGCTGTGGCTGCTGGGGGACACGCTGCTGGCGGGCGACTCCCCGCACCGGGACACGTGGCTCCTGGTGGGGGAATACTCGCCGCTGATCAAGCTGCCGCAGTTCCTGCTGGGCGTGGTGCTGGGCCGGTTGTTCGTGCTGCGCGGCCGGGAGCTTCCACGGGCCTCCGCGATGGGGAGCCTCGCGGCGGCGGCGCTCGCGCTGGGACTGCTCGCGGTGCCGTGGACGGGGACCGCCTGGGCCCTGCGGGACCTGGCGCTGACGCCGGTGTTCGCCTGGCTCCTGTGGACGCTGGCGACGGGGCACGGTCCGCTCGCGGCGTTCCTGTCGCGCGCCTCCGTGGTGCGCCTGGGCGAGGCCAGCTACGCGCTCTACATCCTCCACATCCCCCTGGCCTTCTACACGCGCGCGGCGGAGCGGCTGTCCGGCATCGGCCTCGAACGACGCGCGCCGTGGGGCTACAGCGCGCTGGCCATCACGTCCTTCGTGGTGGTGTCGCTGGCGGTCTTCGCGTGGCTGGAGGAGCCCGCGCGGCGCTGGCTCCGCAACCGGCTGTCACGGCCCCGTCCACGGCCGCTGTCCGCCTCCACCGGCCTGCTATGAAGCCCCCTGCATGCGCGTGCTCCTGGCCATCCACCATCCCCTGTCCCAGGACCTGGGCGCCCCCGGCGTGACGCTCGCGCTGGGCCGCGCGCTCCAGGCCCAGGGCTGCACCGTGGACTACTACGGCTACGCGGACGCCTTTCCCGGCGAGCAGCACCACACCGCGCTCCACAACCTGCGCTTCCCGTGGAAGCTCTCCGCGCACCTGGCCCGCGTGGCGCGCCAGTACGACGTGCTGGACGTCACCACCGGAGATGCCTGGCCCTGGGCGCGCGCCGGACGTCCCGGGGCGGCCCGCCGTCACGCGCTGGTGACCCGCAGCCACGGCCTGGAGCACACCGTCTCCGAACAGCTCCGCGCCGACGCACGCGAGGGCAAGGCACACTTGAGCTGGAAGTACCCGCTCTACAACGGCGGCTTCCGCTTATGGGAGGTGGCGCAGTCGCTGCGGCTCGCGGACCACGCCGTGCTCCTCAACGAAGCGGACGCCGCCTACGCGCGGGAGCGGCTGCACGTCGCCGCTTCAAAGCTGAGCATCATCCCCCACGGGCTTGGTGAGGCCTTCCAGGGACTGCCCCTGCCCGAGCCGCTGGCGGAAGGTCCCCTGCGCCTCGCCACCGTGGGCACCTTCATCCAGCGCAAGGGCCGCGAGGACGTCATCGCCGCGGCGGGCCGCCTGCACGCGCTCGGCGTGGCCTTCACGCTGACCCTGTACGGCACCGGCACCCCCGAGCCCGAGGTCCGCGCCGCCTTCCCCCCGTCCGTCCAATCCCACCTGAGCGTGGTGCCGGGCTACGCGCACGCCACGCTGCCCGGCCTGCTCGCACGCGAAGAGGTGTTGCTCTTCCCCAGCCACGCGGAGGGCTACGGCATGGCGCTGGTGGAGGCCATGGCGTCGGGGCTCGTGCCCGTGTCCACCCCGGTGGGGGTGGCGCCGTCCGTCGTGCATCCCGGGCGCACGGGCTTGCTCGTGCCCGTCGGGGACGTGGACGCGCTGGTGGCGGCGGTGCGCGCGCTCGCGGCGGATCCGCTCCAGCGGTACGCGCTGCGCAGAGCGGCGCAGGCCCGGGTCCAGGGTCTCACCTGGCCCGACATCGCCGCGCGCACCCGGGGGCTCTACGAAGGGCTCCTGGGCGCCCGGCCTGCTGGCAGCAAGTAGGCAGGCACGCCTTTCCGCCCCGTGGGACCAGGACATTGACGCGCTGCACTGTTGGCCGTCACGATAGGGACAGACGCTCCCTGCATGACGACCTTCTTCGCTGCCTTCCTGGTTTCGCTCCTCGTGGCGCTGGCGCTGACGTGGGTCGTCCGTGAGCGTGCGCTCGCGTGGGGGTGGTTGGACCCGACGAACTCCAGCCGCAAGGTGCACGTGCGGCCCGTCCCGAGGTTGGGGGGCATCGGCATCGTGGGGGGCTTCTTCGCGCCGCTGTGCGCGCTGTTCCTCGTGAACACGGGCGTGGGCCTCCAGTTCCTCGCGCAGACGGACCTCATCGTGGGGCTCTTCGTCGGCGGCGCGCTCATCGCGGCGCTGGGGCTCTACGACGACCTGAAGGGCGCGGACGCGAAGCTGAAGTTCTCCGTGCAGTTCGCGGTGGCGCTGAGCCTGTACGCGCTGGGCTTCCGCATCGAAGTGCTCGCCAATCCCTTCGGCGCGGAGCTGTCGCTGGGGTTCCTGAGCCTGCCGCTCACGGTGGTGTGGGTGGTGGGCGTCATCAACGCGCTCAACCTCATCGACGGGTTGGATGGGCTGGCGGGCGGCGTCGCCTTCTTCGGCGTGGGCACCCACTTCCTGCTCGCGCTGGTGCGCGGGGACGTGCTGCTGTGCCTGCTGATGGCGGCGCTCGCGGGCGCCATCCTCGGGTTCCTGGTGTTCAACTTCAACCCGGCCTCCATCTTCATGGGGGACACGGGCAGCATGTTCCTGGGCTTCGTGCTCGCGGCGGTGTCCATCAAGACGTCGTCGAAGAGCGGCACCGCGGTGGCGCTGCTCGTTCCGGTGATGGCGCTGGGCCTGCCCATCATGGACACGCTGCTGGCCATGGTGCGCCGCTCGCTCCTGGGCAGACCCATGTTCAGCGCGGACAAGGAACACATCCATCACCGGTTGATGAGCCGCCTGCTGCTCACCCACCGAAGCACCGTGCTGGTGCTCTACGGGCTGTGCATGCTGTTCATGCTCACCGCGCTGGGGCTCCACTTCGCCAACAGCTTCCAGAGCGCGGTGCTGCTCTGTGGCATGGGCGTCGTCATCGTGGTGCTGATGCGCAAGCTGGGCTACCTGGACATGCGCCACGCGGGCGCCGTCCAGCAGACGCGCCAGCGCAACCAGCAGCTGCGCACATTGGTGAAGGCCGTCACCGGCGCGGTGCGCGCGGCCGGTTCGCTCCAGGACGTGTGGAACGCCGTGCGCCCCCTGGCGCAGGGCCTGGGCGCGGCCCAACAGGCGCTGCGCCTGCGCCGCCCGCACGAAGTGGACACGGAGGGCGTCGTCTTCGAGGCGCAGCGTCCGGAGGCCGGCACGTCCTCCCCGCTGGAGGTGCGCGTCGAGGTGAAGGACGGCGAGGCCCTGCTCGGCACGCTGCACCTGAGCTGGTGCGATGGACGTGGCGCCATCGACCGTGACGAGGAGCTGGCGCTGGAGGTGGTCGCGGACGCGGTGGCCGAGCGCACCGTGCAGCTCGCGGCCCTGGAAGCCGCCGCACCCGGGCGCATCATCGCCATGCGGCGGTAGGCCCCGTGAGTCCGGCTCCTCCTCCGGCCCTGCTGACGCTGCTGAAGTCCTGGCCGGAGGCCCCCGACTCGCCCGTGCTCCCGGAGGAAGCGGACGCGCTGGTGAAGGCCGCCGTGCGCCACGGCCTCGCGGGCTTCGTCGAACACGCGCTGACCCGCGCGGAGCTGGAACTTCCCCAAGAAGCGCGGGCCCTGCTGCGCCGCGAGTCACTGGCGGGCGCGGCCCGGGGCATGCGCGTGCGGGCGCTGCTGCTGCGCAGCGTGGAGGCCCTGGCGGCGGTGGACGTGGTGCCGGTGCTGCTCAAGGGCTATGGCCTGGCCCGCAGGCTCTACCCGGAGCCGCTGCTCCGGGCCACGACGGATGTGGACCTGCTCGTGCCGCGCGCCCGGGTGCTGTGCGCCGTGCACGCCCTGGAAGGGCTGGGCCTGACGACGAAGCCCGGCGACGGCGACCGCGACGACACCCACCATGTGGAGCTCACCGGCCCCGCGGGGCTGGTGGAGCTGCACTACCGCGCACTCGCCGGCTACGGGCAGGCACTGGAGGGCGACGCGCTGGTGGCCCGCGCGGAGGACGCGGACCTGGACGGCCTGCGCGTGCGCTACCTGTGCGCGGAGGACGAGGCCGTGTACCTGGCCCTCCACGCGAGCAACCACCTGCTGCAGCGGCTGACGTGGCTCTTCGACCTGAAGCTGCTGGCGCGGGCGAAGCCCCACCTGGACTGGGAGCGCGTGGTGGCGCGCGCGAAGGAGACGGGCCTGCCCCACCTCGTCTGGTACGCCTGGGACGCCGCGCACCGGCTGCTGGACGCGCCCGTGCCGCAGCGCGTGCTCCAGGCCCTGGCCCCGCCCGGGTGGCAGCGCGCGCTGGCGACCCGGCTGTTCTCCGGGCCCCGGCTCGTGGACTCGGAGCTGGCCCGGAACAAGCCGGCCTGGGTGGCCGCGAAGCTCGCGCTGGCGCCCCGGGCCCGGCCCATGGTGCGCTACGCGCTCCGACGGCTGCGAGGGCACTGGGCGCGCGGCGGGTAGGGTGCTCGGCTGGACCGTGTGCAAGACGGTCATTGCGGCGGATGGGCCCAGACCATTAAAGGTGCCGCACCATGGCGCCCAGCCTCCTCGATACCTTCCGGGTCTTGTCCTCCTTCGAGCCCCCGCGCGGAAAGCTCCGGGGTGCGCCCTGGGAGGCCTACGTCGACTGGGCCATCTCCCAGGGGCTGGCGCCGCTCGCCGCGTACAACCTGGAGTATCGGATGGGCGGAGGCGAGGCGCCCGAGTGGGCCCGCGACCGGATGATGTCCATCTACACCGGCTCCGTGAACGACAACGTGATGAAGCTGGTCCACTTCAAGCGCATCGTGGACCAGCTGGAGGGCCGTAAAATCCTGCTCCTGGGCGGCGCCGCCTTCGCGGAAGCGCTCTATCCCCACGTGGGCTTCCGCCCCGTGCTGGACATCCAGGTGCTGGTGCGCCGGCTGGATGTGGACGGCTTCGCTGGCTACCTGTCCAACCACGAGTTCGTCCCGGAGACGGACACGACGAACAGCGGCGCCGCGCGCGTGGTGTCCGACGGCCGCACGCCCATCTACCTGTACTCGGACGTGCTGGGCGCGAACCGACGTGAGCAGTTGGCCGGCATCTTCGACCGCGCCCGACCCATGAAGGTCTACGGCGCGTCCGTCTTCCGTCCGGAGCTGGAGGACGCGCTCCTGCTCACCGCGCTGGACCAGGCCCACCACGGCTACGACGTGCCGTGGTTGTCCTTCGTGGACCTGCGCGAGCTCGTCACCGGCGCCACCTGGATGGGCGGCGTGTATTCGCGACCCATGGAGATTCCCGCACTGCTGGAGCGGGCGGAGGCGTTCGGTCTGGAGCGCGCGCTGTACACGTCGCTGGCCATCGTCGCGCGGCTGTTCCCGGACGCGGCGGCGCAGGCCACCGCCGCCATGCCCCCGCTGCGGCGGGCGACCCGGGAGCTTCTGGACCGGGGGGTGGTGGGTCCAGTGAGCACCCCCGGACGTGCGTCCGCCCTGCGGGGCGTGGACCGGCTGCGCCGCCTCCTCACTGGGCGATAAGCCTGTTTGGTCGCTCGGCGTTCAGCGCCCCTGGGCTTTCTTTCGGTGCGCGGGTCGGCGTAGAAGTTCAATGACGCCACCTGTCGAAAACCCAGGACCTTTCAAGAATGCGCATTGCCATTATCGGATCGGGCTACGTCGGACTCGTCGCGGGCACCTGCTTCGCGGACTCGGGCAACGACGTCGCGTGCGTGGACATCGATGAGCGGAAGATCCGCATGCTCCAGGATGGGCAGGTTCCCATCTACGAGCCGGGTCTGGAGGAGCTGATCCGCAAGAACGTGAAGGAGAAGCGCCTCACGTTCACGACGAACCTGGCGGAGGGCGTGGCGAACGCCCAGGCCGTGTTCATCGCGGTGGGCACGCCGGAAGGCGAGAGCGGCGAAGCGGACCTCCAGTACGTCATCGCGGCGGCGCAGGCGGTGGGCCGCGCCATCAAGCAGTACACGGTGGTGGTGGACAAGAGCACCGTGCCGGTGGGAACCGCGGACAAGGTTCGCGAGGCCATCGCGAAGGTGACGAGCGTGGAGTTCGACGTCGTCTCCAACCCGGAGTTCCTCAAGGAAGGCGCCGCGCTGGACGACTTCTTCAAGCCGGACCGCGTCGTCATCGGCGCGGACACCGAGCGCGCCCGGAACATCATGGGCGAGCTGTACGCGCCCTTCGTGCGCACCGAAAACCCCATCCTCTTCATGGACACGCGCTCCGCGGAGCTGACGAAGTACGCGGCCAACGCGATGCTCGCCACGCGCATCTCGTTCATGAACGACGTGTCCGCGCTCTGCGAGAAGGTCGGCGCGGACGTGGACTTCGTGCGCAAGGGCCTGGGCGCGGACAAGCGCATCGGCTACCCGTTCCTCTTCCCCGGCGTGGGCTACGGCGGCTCCTGTTTCCCCAAGGACGTGAAGGCGCTCGTCACGACGGCGCGCGAGTACGGCCTGGAGCTGGACCTGCTGCGCGCGGTGGAGCGCACCAACGAGCGGCAGAAGAAGCTGCTCGTGAACAAGGCCGTGAAGCACTACGGCACGCTGGAGGGCAAGAAGTTCGGCGTGTGGGGCCTGGCGTTCAAGCCCAAGACGGACGACATGCGCGAGGCGCCGTCCATCGAGGTCATCGAGGGCCTCATCGGCAAGGGCGCGCAGGTGATTGCCCATGACCCGGTGGCCTCGCACGCGGCCAAGCGCGTCTTCGGCGACCGCATCCGCTACGCGGAGCTGCCCTACGACGCGCTGGAGGGCGTGGACGGCCTGTTCGTCGTCACCGAGTGGAACGAGTTCCGCCACCCGGACTTCGCGCGCATGAAGTCGCTGATGAAGTCGCCCGTCGTCTTCGACGGCCGCAACGTCTTCCAGCCCGCTCGCATGCGTGAGCAGGGCTTCACCTACTTCGGCATCGGGCGCCGCTAGAGATGAAGCAGAAGACGGGCGCTTCGCTGGATGCCCTCACGGGGCTGCGCTTCCTGGCGGCCCTTCACGTGGTCCTCTTCCACTTCGGGACGCCCTGCCTCGCGGGGTGGGCCCCGGAGTGGATGGTCCACATCGTGGCCTCCGGCTACGCGTCCGTCGGCGTGTTCTTCCTGCTGTCCGGCTTCGTGCTCGCGTACAACTACGTGGACGCCGAAGGCCGGATGCAGACGCCGTCCCGCTCCTTCTGGAGCGCCCGCGTGGCGCGCGTCTACCCGGTGTTCCTGCTGACGTTCCTCCTGTCCGCGGCGCCCACCATGGGGCGCTCGCTGGCGGTGAACTCGCTGCCCGTGGCCGCCGCGAAGCTGGGCACCGCGGGCTTCACCACGCTGGCGCTGCTCCAGGCGTGGGTGCCCAGGCTGGCGCTGTACTGGAACCCGCCGGGCTGGTCCGTGTCCGTGGAGGCGTTCTTCTACGCGGTGTTCCCTTCCCTGGGGCGCCGGCTGGAGGGCTTCAAGGGCGCGCGGATGAAGGCGGCCCTCGCGGGCGTGTGGGCCCTGGGGCTCTTGCCGCCGGTGCTCTACGTCGTCCTGCGGCCGGACGGTGCGGGCACGCTGGACGCCGCGTCGGAGGGCATCTGGTTGGCGGTGGTGAAGTTCAACCCGCTGATGCGCCTGCCGGAGTTCCTGCTGGGCGTGCTGCTGGGGCTCGTCTTCGTGCGCGAGCGTTCGGAAGCCAGCGCGGCCCCCCGCTCTGGCGCGGTGATGGCGGCGGCGGGCGCGGCGCTGCTGCTCGCGGGCTTCTCGCAGGGCGGACGGATTCCGTACCCGCTGATGCACAACGCGCTGCTGGCGCCCGCGTCGGCGCTGCTGGTGTACGGGCTGGCGCGCGGCGGTGGAGCGCTGGGGGCCGTGCTCGCGCGGCCGTGGCTGGTGCACCTGGGTGGGGCCAGCTACGCGCTGTACCTGCTCCAGTACCCCATCAGTGAGTTCGTGCACTGGCTGGAGACGCGCGTGGACCTGTCGTCGCCCTGGCGCTTCCTGACCGTGTTGCTGGTGCTGCTGGTGCCCGCGTCGGTGGCGGTGCACCGGTGGGTGGAGACGCCGTGGCGCTCGCGGGTGAAGCGCGGGCTCCAGCCGTGGGTGGACGGTGGAGCGCCGGTCGCGGCGCGCGTGGTGCCGGGCGCCTGAAGTCCCCGTGAGGACGCCGGACGCTGACCTTCAGCGGACGGCGTTCAGCGGGCGAGGCCGCAGGCCTTCTTGCCTTCCTCGGTCTCGATGGTGCGGCAGTCGCAGCCCTCAAGCCGCGCCTCGCAGGCAATCTCATCTTCCGCGGTGGGCTCCACGCGGGCTTCCTCGTCCGCGGCGCGCTGCTGGCAGACCTGCTTCTCCACCGAGTTCAAGGCGCACTCGCAGAGCTTCTCGGACAGTTCGCGGCAACTCGTCTTGCACGCGGTGAGTCCGGAGAGGGAGGCGCAGAGAACGGCGGCGGTGAGCAGGAGGCGACGCATGGGTCGGGGACGATGCCAGATGGGTCTCTGGATGCAAGCGATGTCCCGGCGCGCCGGTTCATTCGACACTCCGGCGAGGCGCGTCCGGGAAGGAGGCGTCCGGGCGGCGAGTTCCCTGGTCGGGGGGAGGTCCCCGGGCGGAAGGAACGGGTCCGCCTGGGCCCGTGACATACTCGCGCCCTCCGCATGGCTCCCGAGTCCCGTCGCGTCTCCCGGTACACCCTGTCCGCCGAGGCGGCCCTCGCGGCGCTGCTGGTGCTGGGCCCGGTGGCGCTGGGCGGCGCGGCGCACTGGCTGGCCTGGCCGCTGAGCGCCCTGGCCGGACTGGCCTCGGTGCTGGCGGCGGTGGGGGCTCGCCGGCAGGGGGACACTCCCAGGATTCCCTTCCTGGCGGTGCCGCTGGTGGGTGGCGTGCTCTTGTGCGCGCTGCAGCTCGTGCCGCTGCCGTCGGCGGTGCTGGGGTGGGTGAGTCCAGAGGCCGCGGCGCTGCGCGAGGACGTGCTCGTGCCGCTGGGGCTCACGGGCTTCCGGCCGGTGTCGCTGGAGCCTTCCGCGACGTGGCGGGAGCTGGCGAAGCACGGAGCCTATCTCCTGACGTTCCTCGCGGCGGCGCAGGTGTGCCGGGCCCGGGCGTCGCGCAAGCGGCTGCTGTCGGTGCTGGCCTTCACGGGCGCGGCGGTGGCGGCGGTGGGGCTGGGGCACGCGCTCTTCAACGTGGAGACGCTCTTCGGCCTGCGCGCGTATGTGCATGCGCGGCCGCCGCTGGTGACGCCGTTCGGCAACCCCAACCACCTCGCGGGCTACCTGGGGCTGACGGCGACGGTGGCGGTGGGGCTGGCGCTGTCGGCGCAGCCGCGTTCGCGCGCGTGGCCCTTCGCGGTGGCGGCGCTCCTCTCCGGCGCGGGCGTGCTGTTGTCGCTGTCGCGCGCGGGCATCGTGTTCTTCGTCTTCGGTCAGGTGCTGCTCGCCGCGTGGCTGTCGAAGCAGCGGCGTGAGGCGCGCACGCCCGCGAAGCCCTCCTGGGGCCGGAGCGCGGCGGTGCTGCTGGGGCTGCTGGCGACGCTGTCGGTGGGCGCGTACCTGGCGGCGGACAATCTGTGGGCGGAGGCGCGCACGGCGGACAGCGTGGAGTCCCTGCGCCACGGCAAGGTGGAGCCGTGGCCGATGATGGCCCGCGCGGCCCGCGCCTTCCCGGTGCTGGGCATGGGGCGCGGCGCGTTCGAGGCCGCGTTTCCCCGCTACCAGACCGAAGCGAACCCCAACACCTTCACGCACCCGGAGAACGCGGTGTTGCAGGTGACGACGGAGTGGGGCGTGCCGGGCCTGCTGCTGCTCCTGCTGGGTGTCTGGGGCTTCGTGGGGCTGGTGCGCCGCGAAGGCCATGGCCCCGTGGAGCTGGCGGTGCTGTCGGGCGTGGCGGCGCTGGCGCTGCACAACCTGTTCGACTTCAGCCTGGAGCTGCCCGCGTGCGCGGTGGCGGTCGCGGTGGTGCTGGGGGCGGTGGCGCGGCCTCGCGAATCCGAACGCATGTTCTCGCGGAGCACGCGCACCCATGCGCTGCCCACCGGTCCGGCGCTGGCGCTGGCGGCGGGGCTCACGGCGGTGATGCTCGTCGCGCTCGTGCCGGGCGGGCGCCGGATGGAGGACGCGGAAGCTCAGCTGTCCGAACGCGTGTCGGCCCGAGCCCCCCGAGCGGAGGTCCGCGCGCTGGGGCTTTCGCTCATCGACGTGCACCCGACGGACTACCTGCTGTACCGCCTGGTGGCGATGGCCTCCGTGGGGGACGGCGCGGCGGGGGCGAAGGACGCGTTGGCCTTCGTCAACCACGTGCTGTACCTGCGGCCGCTGGATGCGCCGGCGCACCGCGTGGCGGCGCGGGCCCTGCTGCACCTGGGCCGGCGCGCGCAGGCTTTCCTGGAGTACCGCCTGGCGCATGAGGCCGGCGACACGCGCGTGCTGCTGACGGAGGCGATGCCCCGGGCGCGCACGCCGGAGGAGCTCGCGACCCTCACGCCCGAGGCCCCCGGACAGGCCACGGAGCTGGCCCGGTCCCTGGTCGGCATGCCCGAGCGTCGCGTGCTCGGGCTGGCCTGGCTCGCCTGGGCGCGCGAGCACTTCGAAGGCCGCCCCGAGGCCACGGCGCTGTGGATGGAGGAGGTTCGTGGCCGGCTGGCCCAGGGTGAACTGGACGCGGCGGAGGCGGCGTGGGCGGAGGTGGAGCGATGGGCTCCGGATGCTCTGGCCACGCACCTGCTGCGCGCGGACGTGTGGCGCGCGCGAGGAAAGGGGGCGGAGGCGCTCCAGGCGCTGGAGGCCCTCGCGAAGCGCTTCCCCCAGGACGTGGAGCTGGCGTTCACCCTGGCGGCGCGGCAGCAGGAGGCGGGGCTGACGCGGCGAGCCCGGGACACGCTGGACGCGGTGGCGCCCTTCCTGACGAACCTCCAGCAACGCGCGCGGCTGCTCTCCCTGGAGGCGGACTGCTTCGAGCGGGAGGGACTCTTGGCCCGCGCGCTGGAGCAGCGGCGCTCGGTCGCGGGGCTGATGCCCGGGCCGGACAGCCACTTCGCGGTGGCCCGCTTGCAGGAGCGGCTGTCGCGCTACGACGCGGCGGCGCGCTCGGTGCACGAGGGCCTGCGGCTCATGCCTCCCGGAGGCGCGCGGCGCGCGGAGATGGAGTCCTGGGCGGCGCGGCTGGAATCACACGAGCGTGCGCAGGTGGACGCACGCCGCCAGGAGTTGTTGGAGGATCCGAAGGCGCAGGAGCGTGAGCAGTACCTGCGCCGCTCGCAGGTGGTCAGCGACTCCCCCGCGCCTTGACGGACGGCCCGCGCAGTCAGGCCGAAGCGCCTGACTCCTCCATGGGCGAGGAATACGAATCCTGCGAGCCCCGCTCCGCCGCGAGCGGCTGGATGAACGACGCGACCAGCGGCCACTCCAGCCGCGCGAAGTCCTGGAAGCGCAGCTCCAGGGCCTCCTCATGCGAGCCCGCACGGAACAACAGCCGCTCGTTGAGGCTCAGCGATTCGTCCACGGCCACGGGCAGGCCGTACAGCTCACCAAACGGAGGCTCGGCGCCGGGCTCACAGCCGGGGAAGTGATCGACGAACTCGGACTCGGTGGCGAGCCGCGCGGTGTGCACGCCCAGGATGTCGCGAACCTGCCGCAGGTCCACGGATGCGAGCGCGGGCACGACGACGATCCAGGGCTGCCGGTTCGCCTTCACGATGACGGACTTCGCCACCCGCCAGCCGGGCACGTTGAGGACCTCCACCAGCTCCGTCGCGGACTCGGCCCGGGCGTGGGCATACCGCTCGAAGGGGACGCGATGGCGCCGGAGGTATTGCTGGATGGCAACAGGGATCATGGGGACCTCACCTCCTTACCGTTCAAGGTGTGTCCGGACGACGCAGGCGGCCATTCGCCGCGCCAGATCAGGGGGGCGCGGGGGCCTGCCCTCGGCAGGTAGGCCGGAGGGCAGGCAAGGGGCCACTACTGCTGGAAATCGTACACGCTGCCCAGCTTCAGCAGCCGCGTCAGCTCATCGAGCGCGGTCATCGTCTCGCGCGCGAGCAGCGGATCCCTCACGTCCTCGGGACGAAGCACCTCGCGGTAGTGCCGGCGCACCCAGGCGGCCAGGGCCTCATGGAGGGCGGGGGAGTAGAAGACGTCCGCGGTGATGGCGGCCCGCTCCGCGTCCGTCAGGGAGATGCGCTGGCGCAGACACGCCGGCCCGCCGCCGTTGTTCATGGACTGGCGCACGTCCAGGTAGTGCACCGCCTTCACCGGGTTGTCCTCGGCGACCACGCGTTGCAGGAAGGCGTGCGCGTGGGGCGTCTCGCGGCTCTCGATGGGGGCGATGATGGCCATGGTGCCATCCGGCAGCGACAGCACCTGCGAGTTGAACGGGTAGGCCTTCACCGCGTCCTTCACCGGCAGCTCGTCGTTCGTCGCCACCACGGAGCGGAAGTCCGCGCCCAGCTTCTGTCGCAGCGTTTCCAGGAGCGCCGGGGGGTCCGCGAACGCCAGCGCGTGCAGCATGAGGAAGCGCTCGTTGCCCACTGCGAGCACGTCGGTGTGGAACGCGCCCGCGTCGATGCCATCCGGGTGTTGCTGGGGCATCAGCACCTGCGCCGGATCCAACTGGTGCAGCCGGGCCAGGGCCTGGCTGGACTCCAGCGTCTGGCGCGCGGGGAAGCGCTGAGGGCCCTTCACGTCCTGCCACGCGCTGCGGCCCCAGGCGAGCAGGTGCACGGCCTTGTGTCCGGGCGTGAAGAGGCGCGTGTGGTTCGCCGCGCCCTCGTCCGCGAAGTGGGCGGCGCCCGGCAGCGGGGCATGGACCTGGAAGTGCTTCGGATCCGCGAAGATGGCGCGCAGCACCGCGTGCGTGGTGTCCGCCTCGATGGTGCGGTGGAACATCTGCGTGAGGTTCGCGGGCGTCAGGTGCACCCGTCCATCCGCGGTGTCCACCGACGGCGCGACGGTGGCCGCGTTCGCCGTCCACATGGCGGAGGCGCTGGAGGTGAGGCGCAGGAGGTGTTCGGCGTCGCGCGCGGCGCGGGTGATGACCTCCTCGTCGGACCCCGTGAAGCCCAGGGCGCGCAGCGTGCGCAGGGACGGGCGCGGCTGGGGCGGCAGCACCGCCTGCCCCACGCCCAGCTCCGACACGAAGCGCATCTTCTCCAGCCCCTGGAGCGCCGCCGCCCGGGGCTGGCTTGGCTGGCCCCCGTGGGTTTGTGACGCCAGGTTGCCGGGCGAGAGACCGGCGTAATTGTGGGTCGGACCAATGAGGCCGTCGAAGTTGTATTCGCGCATGGGATATGGAGACGCGTCGTGGAGCGTCCCCCCTTAACAAAGCGCCTGAAGCGTTACCTGCGCTACCTGCTCATCGCCGGGATGTTGCGCCTGCTCCAGTTCCTGTCGCTGGGAACCGCACGCACCCTGGGCATGACGCTGGGCGGCTGGGCCTATGCCCTCGCGGGAGGCGAGCGCCGCAAGGCCCTCAAGTCGCTTTCCCGCGCCTTCCCCGACCGGAGCGACGCGGAGCGTGACGCGCTCGCCCGTGGCGCCTTCCGCCACCTGGCCGCCGCCGCCCTGGAGGTCGCCTCCGCGCGCGCCCTGGATACCGGGCTGGAGGCCCTGGTGTCCTGGCCCGAAGGGGACCGGGCCGTGCTGGAGGCGGCGCTCGCGAAGGGCAGGGGCGTCGTCTTCGTCTCCGGCCACGTGGGCAACTGGGAGCTGCTCGCCCGGCGCGTGGCGAAGGCGGGCTACCCCAGCCAGAGCATCGCGAAGGAGACCAGCGACCCGCGCCTCACCGCGCTCGTGGAGGACTTCCGGGCGAAGGGCGGGGTGCGCAGCATCTGGCGCGGCCAGGAGGGCGCGGCCAGGGCCATGCTCCGGGCCCTGCGGAGCGGGGAGATCCTCGGCATCCTCATCGACCAGGACACCAAGGTGCAGTCCGTCTTCGTGCCCTTCTTCGGGGAGCTGGCCGCCACCCCGCGCGCGGCGGCGGACCTGGCGCTGCGCACCGGCGCGGCCGTGGTGGTGGGCTTCTGCCAGCGCGAGGGAGAGGGCTACCGGCTCACCATGGAGGAGGTCCCCGCGCCGGAGGTGACGGAGCGCGAAGCGGCCGTCCAGGCGCTCACCGCCGCCCTGTCCCAGCGCATCGAGGCCGCCATCCGCCGGGCACCCGAACAGTGGGTGTGGATGCACCAACGCTGGAAGACGCGCCCTGTCATGGAGGCGTCGCAGGCCGCTGCCCCGGCCCTTCCCGACCCAGCGTCCGCCCCGGTGCGGTGATAAGGAAGACCCCGTGTCGCGCCTCCTTGCCTTGAGCTTCCTGGGACTCCTCGCCACCGCATGCACGCCGCGCCGCCCCGCCGAGGGCGCCCCGAGCGAGCCGCGCCCGGACGTGGTGCTGGAGGGCGCGCGCCTGCGCTCGTTCGAGGGCGAGAAGCTCCTGGTCTCCGGCTCCGCCCGGACCGTGCACTACCGGCGCGCGGGCGGCGAGGTGCAGGCGACGGATGTGGTCGTGCGCCTGCCACCCGGCCAGGGCTCACAGGGCTCGCCCCTGCCCATGGCGGGCGGCTCGGTCATCACCGCGCCGAATATGGACGGCAGCCTCGCGTCCAAGCAGTGGGTGGGCAGCGGAGGCGTCGTCGTGCGCACCGGTGACGGCATGGTGGCGCGCACGCCCAGGCTCACCTACGACGCCACGACGCAGCGGGCGCATGGCGAAGAGGGCGTGACGATGCAGGGCCCCGACTACCGGATGCGCGCGGACCGCTTCGAGCTGTCCGCGCCGGATGAGACGTTCACCTTCGAGGGCACGGTCGAGACCGTGCTGGGTGGAGCCGCGCAGTGATCGAGTTCCTCGTGATGGCGCTGTTCCTGGCCCAGCCCACGCCCGCCCAGGCCGCGAAGCCCGCGGGCCCGGCCACGGCGGGAGCGACCGCCCCGGCGACGAAGCCCGGGACCCCGGCCGCGCCGCCCGCCCCGGCCGCGCCGCTGCCCGCGCCGGGCGTGTCCCTGGCCCCCGGCAAGCTGCAGAACCCGGTGGACCTGTCCGCGGACCTCGTCTCCGGCGACCGCACCCAGGCGGTGCTCACCGGCAACGTGCGGGTGAAGCACCAGAGCATGGACATCCGCTGCGACAAGATGACCGCCTACTACAACTCCACGCGCGAGGTGACGCGCGTGGTGTGCTCCGGCAACGTGCGCGCGGTGGACGGCGACCGGCAGGCCCGGGGCGAGCGCGCCGACTACGACGTCCCCTCCGGCGTGCTGGTGGTGACGGGCTCTCCCGAAGCGCGCCAGGGCAACACCTACGTCACCGGCACCAAGGTGCGCCTCATCCTGGGCAACGAGCGCGTGGAGGTGGAGAACGCCCGCATCCTCGTGGAGTCCCCGGCCACCACCGCCGTCCCCGGCACCCGCAGGAAGACGCCCGCCGCGCCCAAGCAGGGCGCCGCCACCCCCGCCCCCGCCCCCGGGAGCACCCCTCCATGACCGGGGGCGCGAAGCTGTACGCCGAAGGGCTCCAGAAGGCCTTCCGGGGCCGCCAGGTGGTGCGGGACGTCGCCTTCAACGTCGCCCCCGGCGAGGTGGTGGGCCTGCTGGGCCCCAACGGCGCCGGCAAGACCACGAGCTTCAACATGGTCGTGGGCCTGGTGACGCCGGACGCGGGCCGGGTGCACGTGGGCGACGAGGACCTCACCCACCTGCCCATGCACCGCCGCGCGCGCCGGGGCGTGGGCTACCTGCCGCAGGAGGCCTCCGTCTTCCGCAAGCTCACGGTGCGCGAGAACTTCCTGGCCGTGCTGGAACTCCAGAAGGGCCTGGGCAGCGCCGACCGCAAGAAGCGCGCCGACACCCTCCTGGAGGAGTTCGGCCTCACCCACGTGGCCGAGTCCTGGGGGGAGACGCTCTCCGGCGGTGAGCGCCGGCGCGCCGAAATCGCCCGCAGCCTCATCCCCGCCCCCCGCTTCATCCTCTTCGACGAGCCCTTCGCCGGCGTGGACCCCATCAACGTGGGCGACCTCCAGCGGCAGATCCACCTGCTGCGCGAGCGGGGCCTGGGCATCCTCATCACCGACCACAACGTCCAGGACACCCTGGGCATCTGTGACCGGGCCTACATCATCGCACAGGGGCAGATCCTCGAAGAGGGGACCCCCGCGCAGATCGCCGGGTCCGCCCGCGCGCGCGCCGTCTACCTGGGAGACCGCTTCCGTCTCCAGGCCCCTTGACGGTTCGCACTGTTCGTACGTCTCCAGATGCTCAGCGTGAAGTTGGCCCCGCTTTTGCGTCGACGTTTGAACACAGGGCAGGCAGGCGGGGGTTGCGGCAACCTTCTGGATTTCTTGCGGATTTTTCACACTGCAAATCAAGAACCATGCGGAGGGGCACTGGACGTGGCCGGATCGCCTTGTTAGGTTGGCACGGTCCTTGATGGGAACCCCCATCGAGTCGGCACGCACGTCTTCTGGAGACGCCCCCACATGGCGATGGAACTCAAACAGAGCCTGAAGCTCGCGCAGCAGCTGGTGATGACGCCCCAGCTGCAGCAGGCCATCAAGCTCCTCCAGCTCTCTCGGATGGAACTCCTGGACCAGGTCCGGGAGGAGATGGAGCAGAACCCGCTCCTGGAGCAGCCCGAGGAGGGCATGCCGGGCGAGGTCAGTGAGAAGGAGCCGGGCGAGGCCTCGCTGGAGGCCGACAACGCCGAGGCCGTCCGCGACGGCGACATGCCTTCCGCGAATCCCGAGACGGCCCAGGATTTCAAGGCGGACGGGGAAGGCCCGCCGGAAATCGACTGGGAGGCGTACCTCAACAGCTACCAGTTCAACGAGCCCACCACCGCCTCCAACAAGGGCAACGTGGCCACGGACGACCTGCCGTCGTTCGAAGCCAACATGGTGAAGAAGGAGGACCTGGTCGACCACCTCCAGGAGCAGCTGGGCACGCTGCGGCTCAACGAGGCCGAGCGCCGCGTGGCGGTGCTCATCCTGGGCAACCTGGACGACGACGGCTACCTCAAGCTCCCGGACGTGGAGGGCGACCCGCTCATCCGCCTGTCCAACGAGGCGGACGTGCCCATGCACGTCGCCGAGCGCACCCTGCGCCGCATCCAGAACCTGGAGCCCCGCGGCTGTGGCGCGCGCGACCTCCAGGAGTGCCTGCTCATCCAGCTCCAGGCGATGAAGGACCCGAGCGCCGCGCTCATGGGCCTCATCATCAAGCGGCACATGAAATATCTGGAAAGCAAGAACCTGCCGGCCATCGCCAAGGACCTCAAGGTCACCCTGGAAGAGGTCGTGGCGGCGGCCAGGCTGCTGCCCAAGCTGGACCCGCGGCCGGGCCGCAACTTCAGCGGGGACGACGCGCAGTACATCACCCCCGACGTCTTCGTCTACAAGCTGGGCGAGGAGGACTACACCGTCGTCCTCAACGACGACGGCCTGTCCAAGCTGCGCATCTCCGGCATGTATCGGAACGCGCTGAAGAACGGCGCGGTGAGCCCTGGCCAGACGAAGGACTTCATCCAGGACAAGCTGCGCAGCGCAATGTGGCTCATCCGCTCCATCCACCAGCGGCAGCGGACCATCTACAAGGTCACCGAGAGCATCGTGAAGTTCCAGAAGGACTTCCTGGACAAGGGCATCGCGCACCTGAAGCCCCTCATCCTGCGCGACGTGGCGGAGGACATCGGCATGCACGAGTCCACCGTCAGCCGCGTGACGACGAGCAAGTACGTGCACACGCCGCAGGGCATCTTCGAGCTGAAGTACTTCTTCAACTCGTCCATCGCGCGCGTGTCCGGCGAGGACACGGCCAGCGAAGCGGTGAAGCACCACATCAAGCAGCTCGTGTCGCAGGAAGACTCGCGCAACCCGTACTCGGACCAGAAGATTGTCGAGCTGCTGCGTTCGCAGGGCACCGAAATCGCCCGGCGCACGGTGGCCAAGTACCGCGAGGTGCTGGGCATCCTCCCCAGCAGCAAGCGCAAGCGCTACTACTAGCGCTTTGTCTCAACCGGCCCTGCCCGTCAGGGCCGGAGTTGGGGCATGAAGCGGTCCATGGACCCCGTGCCCCCTGCTTCCTTCCCCGGTGACGCCGACGCTCCCCGCCGGGAGCCCCTGCCCCTGGTCGTCCCGCCTGTCACGCTGGAGGGGACCACGGTGCGGCTGGTGCCGTTGAGCACCGACCACGTGCCCGCGCTCGCGGCGCTCTGCGAACCGGAGCTGTTCACGCACTTCTCACGCGTGCTGCGCACGGAAGCGGACGTGGCGGACTACGTCGCCTCCGCGCTCAAGGCCCGGGCCGCGGGCACCGAGCAGCCCTTCGCCATCTGCCTGCGCGAAGGCGGGGACGTGGTGGGCACCACGCGCTTCATGGAGATCCAGCGTGACTTCCGCACGCTTGAAATCGGCTCCACGTGGCTGGGCCGGCGGGTGTGGCGCTCGCGGGTGAACACCGAGTGCAAGTACCTGCTGCTTCGCCACGCGTTCGACACGCTGGCGGTGATGCGCGTGCAGTTGAAGACCGACCGGCGCAACGTGCGCTCGCGCGCGGCCATCGAGCGGCTGGGGGCCACGTTCGAGGGCCTCCTGCGCAACCACATGCTGGTGCGCGGCGGCATCGTGCGCGACAGCGCGTACTACAGCGTCCTCGACACGGAGTGGGCGGGCGTGCGGGCACGGCTCACCGGACTGCTCGCGCGGGAGTGATAGGGTCGCGGGCCCTATGTCCCTTCCCCTGTCTTCTTCGCTGTCTCGCTGGTCTGTTCGTGGAATCGGAGCCTTTGGGGCCCTCGTGTCGCTGGCCGGCTGTGGCGGCGGCGAGACGAAGGTGATGTCGCTGGCGGAGCTGTCGGGCCGCTCGCTCACCTACGCGCTGACGGACGTGGACGACGAGGAGACGCCGGACGCGCAGGGCGCGCACCGCTTCACGGTCAGCTACTCCGTGGAGGACGGCCCGTGTTCGCGCTTCGCGGACGACGTGACGGCCACCCTCAACGGCCAGCCCATGACGCTGGTGCCGGGCGGCGCGTCGGACGTGGGCGGGCGCGGGGACGCGTGCGAGAACAGCCGCGCGTACTTCAACTACGACCCGGGCGCCTGGGGCCGCGAACCGGTGGGCGACATCACCGTGCAGCTCCAGGACGCGACCCACACCGTGCGCCTGGTGCTCCAGAACGCCAAGGCCAAGCGCAGCTTCACGTTCCAGGAAGAGGGCACCCCGGACAAGCTGCGCGTCGGACAGACGTACGCCTTTCTCTGGGAGCCCGCGACGGAGGTGCCCGGTCCCGTCAGCGTGATGATCATGCGCGAGGGGGGCAGGGCGCCCGGCACCCTCACCGCCACGCAGGAGGGTGGCAAGGTGAGCCTCACGATTCCCACCACCACGCCGCAGGCGAACCATCTGCTCAGCATGGAGGCGAGCCTCGCGGGCATCGTGCGCGAGTGCGTGGGCGTGGCGTCGTGCGACGGTTCCATCTTCCACTCGCAGGACTTCGTCATCGCCGTCGTGCCCTGAAGTCTTCGCGTTTCGTCAATGGCGAAGTACCGGACTTTCAGGGGCGGGATGCTGCTCGCGTGACAGGGTGATTCAGACGGCCCGGGCCGGAAAATGGAACCCGGGTCGGAATCACCTTCACGTGGTGTGCACCGGACACAACACGTGTCCTCTGGCGGTCGCTTGCGCGGCCGCGTGTCGTGGACGGGAAGTTCCTACGTGGGGGGCCGGGTTGCTTTCGGCGTGGGCTCCGTCTCTGATCTGTGACGGAGCTTACCTCTCTCCCTAGGAGGCGACCACGCATGCAGCTCAACATCACCTTCCGTCAGTTCGGAGCGTCGGATTCCCTGAAGGAATACGCCCGTGAAAAGGTCGATCGGGTGAACCGACTGTTGGACCGGGCTGGAGAGGCCCACGTGGTCCTGTCGCTGGAGCGGCACCTGCACCACGCGGACATCACCATCCACTCGGGCGCCTGGGTCCTCCGAGGCCGCGAGAAGAGCGATGACATGTACGCCTCCATCGACCTGGCGATGGACAAGATCGAGCGCCAGCTGCGCCGCTACCGCGACAAGCTCAAGTCGCACCACGGCAAGGAGAAGGTCCATCACCGCCAGGACCTGGTGAACACCCTCAAGGTCCGCCACGACGTCTTCGAGGTCTCCGAGTCCCTGGAGTCCACCGAACCCGCCGAGGCGTCGCAGCCGCCCGCCGCCACGCCGTCCCACGACACCGCGCAGGCGGCCGAGTCGGGGATCGCGCGCCTGGTGCGCACCACGCATCTGGCCATCCAGTCGCTGTCGGTGGACGACGCGGTGATGCAGATGAACCTGATGAACAACGACTTCTACGTGTTCCAGAACCAGCAGTCGCACGCGCTGTCCATCGTCTACCGCCGCAAGGAAGGCGGGTTCGGGCTCATTGAACCGCACCTGCCCTCCGAACCGGTGGCCGCCACCGGCACCTGACCCGACCTTCCAGGTTCGGAGGCTGGAGTCATGAGTCCGGTCCGCCCCCCACGCCGCTCACGCGCGGGGGGCGGGAAGGGAAGCCGTGGGCACGGGGGCAGACCCAGGGGTTCTGGCAGGCAGCGGAGCCCTGGGGGCTGATGCGCAGTGAGCGAAGCGCTTTCCACCGCCCAGGCATCCCTTGCGCGAATCCAGTGTGAGGAGTAATTGCCGGCCGAGGAATCATTGCCGGCCCGGAGCGCCAGTGCGGGAGCGCCATTGAGAATCGCCGATTTCCTCAGCCCCCAAGCAGTCGTCGCGGACATGCAGGCCCGCACGAAGCCGGAGGTGCTGCGCGAGCTGAGTGCCACGCTGGCGCGGGCGCACCCGAGTTTGCGCGAGGACCGGCTGGTGGCGGTGCTCCAGGAGCGGGAGAAGCTGGGCAGCACGGGCATTGGCGAGGGCGTGGCCATCCCCCACGGCAAGCTGGCGGGCATGGACAGTCTCCAGGCGGCCTTCTGCGTGTCGCGCACGGGGGTGGACTTCGAGGCCATCGACGGCAAGCCCACGCACCTGTTCTTCGCGCTGGTGGCGCCGGAGAACAGCGCGGGGGTGCACCTGAAGGCGCTCGCCCGCATCTCGCGCCTGTTCAAGAATCCGCGCTTCCGGGCCGCCATCCTGGAAGCTCCCACGGCGTCGGACATCCACGCCCTCATCGTCCAGGAAGACGCGCGGCCCTGAAGGCCGCACAGGAAGGCGCCCCCCCATGGACGTCGTCCTGCGTCCCATCAACGACCGCTTCTTCCACGAGCAGGTGCTGCCCTTCTTCACGCGCGCCATGGGGGATGCCTCCGGCGCGTTGGAACTGCTGGCGAGCCAGCTCGGTGACGCGCAGGCCTTCACGCTCTGCCAGCGGCTGGCCATGTCGGCGCTGCCAGGGGGCGTGGGGTCGCTCGACTCGGATGGGTGGATGGACCTGGTGGACCGGCTCGTCTTCCAGCCCTGGCAGGAGGGGCCCGGCGGCTGGGAGGTGGCCGGCGCGCACGGGGGCTACGCGGACGAATGGGACGAGGCGCTGAACCTGGCGCTGATGGTGGAGGATCCGGCCTATCCGTACTGGGACATCCGGGCGTCGCGGGCGGTGCGGGACAGCTTCCGGCTCAGGCCGCCTGGGGAGCAGGGGCTGGCGTCGCTCCTGGCCGGGCAGTGGGATCCGTTCCCGGACTTCCCGCCGGACCGCGTCTTCGTCACGCAGGGCCGGGGTGAGTACGCGGCGAAGGAGCGCTTCGCCTTCGCGGACTGGGCCTGGAGGCCCGCGCGAACGGTGGCGCACTGGCAGGTGAACCTGCCGCGCAAGCTGGAGCGGCTGCTGGCGCGCGAGCAGGAGCGGATGAAGCTGCCGGTGCTGCCGGAGCGCGAAGAGGTGCTGGGGTACTGGTCGGGCCGCGTGGCCCAGCCGCCGCCGCTCTCCGTGCTGTTCTCCGGGCTGGGCCCGAACGCGGCCACGTGGATCCGCGAGCTGGGCGCGCTCACCCTGCACCTGCGCACCGCGGCGCAGACGAAGCAGGGGCTGGCGGCGCTGGTGACGCGCGGGACCACCGTCCGCCTGTGACGGCCCGGGCCCATCGCAATGGGCCTGTCGCCGGGAGGTAGTCCAACCGCAGCGCAGGCCGCTCCCACGACTTGGAGGATTCCGCCATGTTCCGTCGCTCCCTGGTTGGTTCCGTGGTTCCCCGCGCGTCCCGAGGCGGGCGCATCCTCGGCGCGCTGCTCCTCTCCTCGGCCCTGGTGACGGGAGGCTGTGCCTCCTCGAAGAAGGCGACCGAGGCTCCGCGCACGGACGTCGCGTCGCTCTATGGCCCGGATGCGGCCTATGCGGTGGGCGTCACCCAGTCGCTGTCCTTCGAGGACCCGGTCCGCCACCGCACGCTGAAGCCGCTCATCTGGTATCCGGTGGCGCCCGGTACGCCGGTGGACGACCGCGCGCCCTCGGACGTGTTCAAGCCCTTCTATGGGGCCAAGGACGCACCGCTGTCGGACGCGCAGGCGCGCTGGCCGCTGGTGTTGCTGTCACACGGCAGCGGTGGGTCGGGCATCGACCTGTCCTGGTTCGGCGCGCACCTGGCGGCGCACGGCTTCATCGTCCTGTCGCTGAACCACCCGGGCAACTCCTACAAGGACACGAGCCCGGAAGGCTTCGCGCGCGCCTATGAGCGGCCGAAGGACTTCACGGTCATCCTGGACAATCTCTTGAAGGATCCGAAGTGGGGCCCGCGCGTGGATCCGGAGCGCATCGGCGCGTCGGGACACTCCATGGGCGGCTACACGGCGATGGCGCTGGTGGGCCTGCGGCTGAACCTGGAGTGGATCGAAAAGCGCTGCACGACGCTCGGCACCCGCGAGGAGATTGGCTGCGAGGCCCTGCGCGACGTGGACTATGGCCGCATCGACATGAAGGAGTCGCGCGCGTCGTACCTGGACCCGCGCGTGAAGGCGGCCTTCGCGATGGCGCCGGGAATGGCGGCCTCCTTCGAGACCCAGGACACGGCGGACATCCAGAAGCCCGTGGAGCTCATCCTCGCGAAGGGCGATGAGCTGATGCCGCACGAGCAGCACGGCCTGCAACTGTCCGGGCGCCTGCCTCCAGCGACCACGACGACGGTGGTGCTGGACGACGCGGGTCACTTCACCTTCCTGCCCGAGTGCTACCCGAAGGGCTTCGAGGTCATCGCGATGCTGTGCAAGGACCCGGTGGCGGGGACGCGCGCGACGTCGCAGGCGCGCACGAAGGCGGAAGGCGTGGCGTTCTTCCGGCGCACGCTGGACGTGCGTTAGGTCGGAGCGCCAGGTTTCGGCGGACTCTCCAGCAGGATGGTGACGGGCCCGTCGTTGATCAGCGCGACCTTCATGTCCGCGCCGAAGATGCCGGTGCCCACGGAGAGGCCGCGCTTGCGCAGGGCTTCACATGCGCGCTCGTAGAGGGCCTTGGCCGCGACCGGCTCCATCGCGTCGATGAAGCTGGGCCGGCGGCCCTTGCGTGCATCCCCGTAGAGGGTGAACTGGCTCACGACGATGAGCTGCTTGGAGGTGTCCTCCAGCGACAGGTTCATCTTCCCGTCCGCGTCCTCGAAGATGCGCAGCAGGGCCAGCTTTTCCACCATCCACGCGAGGTCCGCGTCGGTGTCGCCCTTGCCCACGCCCAGGAGCACGAGCAGCCCGGGGCCCATCTCGCTCACGCGTTGGCCGTCCACCGTCACCGACGCTTCCAGCACCCGCTGCACCACGGCCTTCATCGCGCATCACCTCCAGAGGTCCCGCCCGTGCTTCCTGCCAGGGCGGGCCCAGGGCTTCAAGCGCGACTCACGTCCCCTGGTGACGCGGATCCATCGCGTCGCGAAGCGCATCGCCCAGCAGGTTGAAGCCCAGCACGGTGACGGCCAGGGCGATGCCGGGAAAGAGGGCCACGTGCGGCGCCACCAGCAGGTACTGCGTCCCCTGGTCCACCAGCGCGCCCCACGAAGGCGTGCCCGGTGGGACGCCCAGGCCCAGGAAGCTCAGGGACGCCTCCGCGACGATGGCCCCCGGCAGCGCGAACGTCGCCTGCACGAGCAACGGCCCCGCGGCATTGGGCAGCAGGTGCCGCAGGAGGATGCGCCCGGGGCCGCTGCCCAGCGCGCGAGCGGCCTGCACGTAGTCACGCTCGCGCAGGGTGAGCACCTGCCCCCGCGTCAGTCGCGCGTAGCCCGTCCACCCGGTGAAGGAGAGGGCGAAGACGACGTTGGCGAGGCTGGGGCCCAGCACGGAGGTGATGAACAGCGCCAGCAGGATGCCGGGGAAGGCGAGCAGCACGTCCACCAGCCGCATCAACCCCTCGTCCACGAGTCCACCCGCGTACCCCGCGATGCCTCCCAACGTGATGCCCAGGACGCCCGACAACAGGACGGCGAAGAAGGACACCTCCAGCGACACACGCGCGCCATGCAGCACGTGGGTGAGCACGTCGATGCCGTTCTCCCCCGTGCCCAGCAGGTGCCCCGGGCCCGGACGTGCCAGCTCCCGCGTGAGGTCGATGGCGTCCGGCGAATGGGGACTGAGCCACGGGGCGAACAGCGCGGTGAACACCCAGACGCACGCCACGGCGAGCCCGAACCGGGCACCCCACGACCGCAACCGGAAGCGACGGGCCGCGCCGCTCATGAGCGCCTCCGCACGCGAGGATCGACCCACGCATAGGCCGCATCGGTGAGCGTGTTCACCAGCACGTAGCAGAAGGTGAAGAGCAGCACGGTGGCGCGCACGGTGTTGTAGTCGCGCTTCTCGATGGCGGTGAGCAGCAGCGTGCCCATGCCCGGCCACGCGAACACCTTCTCCGTCACGATGGCTCCGCCCAGCAGTGCGCCGAACTCCAGGCCCAGCACGGTCACCAGCGGCAGCAGTGCGTTGCGGAAGGCGTGCTTCCACAGCACCACGCGAGGTGACAGCCCCTTGGCCCGAGCCACGGTGACGTAGTCCTCCCGCAGCGCCTCCAGCATCGTCGCGCGAGTCATCCGCGCGAGGAACGCGGCCAGCGCGGTGCCCAGCGTGAACGCCGGCAGCACGAGGTGCCGCCATGACTCCGCGCCCGACACCGGCAACCAGTCCAGCTTGAGCGCGAAGAGGATGATGAGCACCGGGCCCAGCCAGAAGCGGGGCAGGGCGACGCCCGCCACCGACACGCCCATCGCCACCGCATCCACGGGAGTGCCCCGCCGCGCCGCCGCCATCACGCCCAGGGGTAGTGCCAGCAACAGGGACACGGCCATCGCCGCCACCGTGAGCAGCAGCGTGTACGGCAGCGCGGCGCCCAGGGCCGGCAGCACCTTGCGCTGGAACGGGGGCAGCGACGTGCGCAGCTCCCCCGTGGCCAGGTCGCGCGTGAACGTCCAGAGCTGCGCGTACCAGGGCAGGTCCAACCCTACCGCCCGTCGCAGCGCCGCGCGGTCCACCTGCGTCGCCTGTTCCCCCAGCATCACGTCCACCGGATCCCCGGGCACGAGGTACAGGAACAGCGACACCAGCAACAGCGCGCCAACGAGCGCGATGGCTGCGGACACCAGTCGCTTCCTCAAGGCGCCCTCCCCATGTCGCTCATGGGTGTCATTTCAGGCACGAGGTCGCGGCGCGGCGACACCCACCGCCGTGTTCCAACGAGCGCGATGGCCGCCGGCACCCATCGCTTCCTCACGGCGCCCTCCCGGTGTCGGCCGCAGGTGTCACTTCCCGCGCCTTCGCCAGCGGCGTGAGCAGCCCGTGCGCGCTGGGCTCGAAGTCCGCGAGCCTCGACGACACCACCGCGACACTCGCCTCGTGCCACAGGGGGATGACGGGCAGGAGCGCATCCAGCTCCTGCTGCGCCCGGGCATACAGCGCCCGCCGCTCCTCGCGGGGAGCCTGAGTCGCCGCGTCCAGCACGCGGTCCAGCCCCGGCGCCTTCAGCGCGCCCCGGTTGAAACCGCCCCAGTGGTTCTCCGGCCCGGGGATGTTCCCGGAATGGAACGCGCCTCTCAGCAGGTCCGGCTCCATCACGGCGGCCCACTTCAACGTGAACAGCTCGAAGCGGCCCCGGCGCACGTCCTCGAAGAACGTGCCGAACTCCAGCGCGCGCACCTCGATGGCCACGCCCCCCCGAGCAAGCTGCTCCTTGAGCACCAGCGCCACCGCGCGCCGGAACCGGTCCGTGCTCGTCTTGAAGGTGAACGCCAGCCGGGGCTTCCCCCCGGGCCCATCCGGATCCGGATACCCCGCCGCGTCCAGCAACCGCCCCGCCTCCTCCGGTGAATACCCGCACGCGGGCGTGGCCGTGAACGCCCAGTGCTCCCGAGGCAACATGCTGGACGCGGGCTCCGCCAGCCCATGCAGCTTGTGCTCCACCAGCGGGCCCACGTCGATGAGGTGGCACAGCGCCTGCCTCACGCGCACGTCCGCCAGCGGCCCCTCGCGCAGGTTGACGCCCACATAGGTGAAGCCCGTGCCCGGCTTCGTCACGACGCGCAGGTGGGGCGCTTCCCGGAGCGCGGGCAGCACCGCCGGGGACACCCCGTTGACCACCAGGTCCGCCCGGCCCTTGAGCAATTCCAGCACCCGCGTCGTCTCATCCCGCACCACCCGGAACGTCAGCCGCGAGAGCGCGGGCGTCCCGCCGTGCCAGCCCGCGAAGGGCGTGAGCGTCAGGTGCTCCTCGTCCGGCCAGGACTCGAAGCGGAAGGGGCCCGCGCCCACCGGGTGCGTGGCCTGGGCCTCGATGCCCTGGGGGCCGGCGCGCTCGGCGGGGAGGATGGCCGCGGAAAGTTCCGCCAAGAGGGGCGCGTAGGGGCGCTTCAGGTGGAAGCGCACCGTGCGGGCATCCACCACCTCCACCCGTTCCAGGGACTCGTAGCGTTCGCGCTTGGGACTGCCCAGCGCCGGGTCGCGCAGGCTGTCATAGGTGGCCTTCACGTCCTCGGCGGTGAGGGCGGTGCCGTCGTGGAAGGTGAGGCCCGGCCGCAGGACGAACTCCACCACCGTGGCGGACACGTCACGGAAGGACTCCGCCAGTTGGGGCACCGGCGAACTGGCGTCGTCGAAGGTGAGCAGCCCCGGGCTGATGAGCTGCGCCAGCCGTTGTCCATGGGCCGTGAGGGCGAAGCGATCGTCCAGACTGTCCGGTGGTGCCTCCAGCAACACCGTGATGCCGGCCGGGGGCGCTTTTTCGCGGCAGCCGGCGTAAAGCAGCAGGGCCAGCGTGGCGGACACCACCCGGACGGCGGCGCGGAAGGGCAGGGGAGGCATGGCGTCTGTCACGGACCGGATGTCAGGGGGAACGTCCATGCTGCGACAGCATCCTCTTGGTTTCCAGGAAGCAGGCAGGCGGGCATGCCTTCTTCCGGAGGAGCGAGCGCCCAGGCATGCAGGTCGCCGGGCCCCCACCCTTGCCGCCCCTTTCATCCCTTCTTCATAATGGTTCGCGACTTCCCCGGAGCGTGCGTGCAGGTTTTTCGAGCCAGACCCTTCTGGGCAGCGACCGCCATTGCCTTGTGGCTGCCGTCCGCCACCCTTGCCGCGTCGCCGTCCAACGACAAAAAGGCTGAACGCGAGGCGCTGAAGAACGCGCTCGTGCAGGTCATGCAGCGCACCGCGCTCAAGAGCAGCCGCGTCGGCGTGCACATGCAGAGCCTGGACGACGGCACGGTGGTGTTCAGCCACAACGCGGACGAACTGCTCAACCCCGCCTCCAACGTGAAGCTCGTCACGTCCTCCGCGGCGCTCGTGGCCCTGGGGCCGGAGTACCGCTACGAGACGGAGTTCCTCGTCGAGCCGGAGCTGCCCACCGACGGCAAGGTCAAGACGCTCTACGTGCGCGGCAAGGGCGACCCCACCATCACCACGGAGCGCCTGTACGGCATCACCTCCGAGCTGCTCCACGCCGGCCTGCGCGAGGTGCAGGACATCATCGTGGACGACTCCTGGTTCGATCCCGAGCGCACCCCGCCCGGCTACGACCAGGAGGACTCCGACCGCGCGTACATGGCGCCCACCGGCGCGGTGAGCCTCAACTGGAACGCGGTGGCCGTCTACGTGCGCTCCGGCCCCGGCGGCAAGGCCGTGGTGGACATGGAGCCGCCCAGCGACTTCTTCCTCGTGGAGAACACCGTCACCAGCGGCCCCGGTCGCGCGCGGCGCGTGTCCGTGAAGTCCGACGCGTTCGGGGAACGGCAGAAGATCGTCGTGAAGGGCCAGGTGCCCGACGAGCGCGGCGCGGTGAGCGTCTGGAAGAAGATCGACAGCCCGCCCCTGTACTTCGGCAACACGCTCAAGCAGCTGCTCGTCTCGCGCGGCGTGAAGGTGAAGGGCAAGGTGAAGCAGGGCCTGACGCCCTCGCGCGCCCGCATGGTGCACGTGTCCCAGTCCGACACGTTCGACATCGTCCTCAAGCGCCTCAACAAGCTGTCCAGCAACTTCGTCGCGGAGACGCTCCTCAAGACGATGGGCGCGGAGCTGCGCGGCGCGCCGGGCTCGTTCGCCAAGGGCATCGACGTGGTGGAGGAGTTCCTGGAGCGCGACGTGGGCCTGCCGCGAGGCACCTACGTGATGAAGAACGGCAGCGGTCTGAACGACGCCAACCGCTTCTCCACCGCGCAGATGGACCGGCTGTTGCGCCACATGTACGAGCGCTTCCCGCTGGCCCCGGAGTACCTGTCCTCGCTGGGCATCGCCGGCAAGGACGGCACGCTCAAGTACCGCTTCGACGGCACGGACGCCGTGGGCCGACTGCGCGCGAAGACGGGCACCCTGGAAGGCGTCTCCGCGCTCAGCGGCTACGTGCAGTCCGCGGGCGGGGAGAAGTTCTCCTTCTCCATCATGGTCAACGACTACGCGGGCCGCGCGGGCCCCGTCGTCGCCGGCATGGACGCGCTGGGCGCGGCGGTGGCCGCCACCGGCTCCACCCTGGGGCCAGGCACCGCGGTGGCCTCGCTCGCGGACGGGCCCAAGGCCGTCGCGGGCGCCACGGCGGACGTGGCCAACCGCATCAAGACGTACCTGGAGCTGGGCAAGCAGCGCGACCAACGCAACATCGGCTTCTTGCGCACCGCATGGCGCAGCGAGCGCGACCCCGCCGTGCGCGCCGTGCTGGCGGAGAGCCTCTACCAGTCCAACCCGCACGACTACCTGGGCACGCGTACGCTCCTGGACAGCTACTCTGCGGGCGATGACGTCTACGGCCGGCTGCGGCAGGTGGCGCACACGCTGGAAGTGGGCGTCCCCGGCGTCAGCTCCATGGTGGAGCTGGCCGCGGGCGGCAACACGGAGGCCATGGCCCGGGTGATGGAGCTGTGCCGCGCCTCCGCCCTCTCCGGTGACCTGGACGCGCAGGTGGAGATGGCCAGCGGCATGGGGGAGGTCGCCCGCACGGCGCCCCAGGAGCTGGTGACGACCCTGCGCACCTCCAGCGCCGCGGAGCGCGACGCCGCCACCACGCTGCTGGCCCGGGGCCTGGTGCGCAGCGGCGACATGGAGCACCCGTTCTGGAAGTCGCTGCGCAAGCTGGGCACGGCGGGCACGGATCCCCAGGTCGTCAGCTTCGCCAAGGGCCTGGACACCACCCTCACCACCAAGTCGGCCGAAGCCCGCGCGATGAAGGCCCAGCCCGTGGAGGTGGTGGCCCCCGCGTCCAACACCCCCGGCGCGCCCACCACCTCCAC
>NZ_RAWD01000081.1:0-30439 GCF_003612065.1 Corallococcus sp. CA047B | reverse complement strand
GCTTCTCCTCCGCCGAGTACCGGCGACGACGCCTGCTCTCCTCGGCTCCCTCTTGGATTTTCTTCTCCATCGTCAGACTCGCTTTCTAGCTGAACGAGCCTGTCCGACTCTTCAGGGGGCTACACCAGGTGCTCTGCGAAGGTGCGGCGTGTCGCTAAGCACCTTGCACGAGGGACATCGCGCGCCTTTAGCCTCCGGACGCACCACGACGACAGCGCCTACTGCACTGCTACGTGCCACGCTCTCCACACGACAGCCAGGCGTCGAGTACAACTCTTTCATTCCCAGGAGTACTCGCTGCAACAGCCTCCTGCTGGCACCGCCTGCCTCCTCGCTCGTGAATCACATGAAGCGCGGGAGAGCCACGGAGCCGGGTCACGCCCATTCGACCGCGCGGCCTCCCTGCTCCACATGCTCTCCGACGACTTGTCGAGCTGAGAGAAGTCTGCGGGGGCTCGACGCGTACTCACTCCCTGTTGTTCGCCGTGCTAGCGACCCTGCATGGATTCGACCCTGTCAAAGAGGGGCGCCAGCGCGCGTTCCATGGCGTTGGCGGTCGCATCGCCGCTCTGGTTGGTGATGATGAACACCCCCAACTGATACTTCGGCACGAGGTAGAGATAGCATTGCGCGCGAGGCACGCCGCCGTGATGCACGTAGTGGGTGCCCAACTGGCTGCTCTGGCCGATGTTCCAGAAATAGCCAATGCTGAAGTCCTCCGCGAAGCGCACCAGCGGCTTGTGTGACTCTGTCACCGCGGGATGGTTGCTCAACTGCAAGCGCAAGTACTTCACCATCTCCGGCATCGTCGCCTTCAATGCTCCCGCCGCGCCCCAGGGCAGGAGTGGCATTGGCGTGGTGCCGACCGGGTTGTCGCTGTGATAGCCAGGAGCCAAGCGGTTGGCGTCCTGGGCACGCAGGCGCAGCCACGTGTCGTGCATACCGGCTTCCCGCGCCAGGAACTCCGCGAGCAACGACTCGTAGGGAGCCCCGTGGATCTTCTCGAGGGTGTGCGCGACCAACTCGGTGCCGGCGCTCGAGTAAGCATAGTCCTTGCCGAGCGGGCCCTTGATGCTGACGGTGTGCAGGTCCTGCCAGAACTGCGGCTGCCCGTAGTCCGCATAGGCGGCATTGAGCTTTGCCGGGGTGGCATGCGCAGTGAAGTCCCTCAACACCTCATTCACTTGCAGTGGCAACATCCCCGGCATGCCGCTGGTGTGTGTGACCAGATGGCGCAGACGGATCGGCCCGCCGTCTGACTGAAGGTTCGGATAGGCGGACGGCAGATACTTTTGTATCGGGTCGTCGAGGGTCGCCTTGCCTTCGAGGACAGCGTTTGCCAACAGCAGGCCGACGAAGGTCTTGCTGACCGACCCTATCTCATAGAGGGTCGAATCATCGGGCGGATTGGACTTGCCGGTCTCCAGCTCACCCCGATGCAGGATGAACTCCTCGCCGCGATAGACCACTGCGATCGACGTTGCGTGCAGCAGTCGTGACTGCAGCAGGGTCGTCGCGGCTTGGTTCATTGCCGTGGGGATATCGCGGGCGGGTGCAGGGCCCGTCGTCTTGCAAGCGGCCAGCACCAGCATCATTCCAGCAATGGCTACGGAGCGTTTGTTCATCAGGCGCATAAAGGGGATGGGCACTCTCGCACGCCCCCCAGGTCGGAGCCAGACACGCGAGGCCCCCTCGCGGTAGCACCGGCTCATGCGCATAGCCTGGAACACGAGAAGTTCTCGGTGTCACCTCGACTTGATTCCCGACGCGTGCTCAGGGTTCATCTACCCCAGCCCTCCTCGGTTCCTGCCCACGCGGCCAGACCGTCCTGCTCTTGCTCCTGGGTCGGGGATGCCGCCATTTCAGCGTCGGTCAGCATTCGCTCCCGGCTGAGGATAACAGCCTCTAACAAATGTCAGGGTAGAGGCGTCGTAGGAGCATGACGCAGCAGCCGAGGACGAGGAAGCCGAAGTGGACGTCGTCCCTGCGCTCATCGCGGACGCGAAGCCGGCGCAGCTGGTTCTTCCAGGCCAGTGTGCGCTCCACCACTCAGCGGTAGCGTCCCAGCCGTTCCTTGGACTCCACACCTGGGCGGGCGATGCGCGGAGCAATGCCGCGCAGGCGCAAGCCGAGTCGGTTCTTCCTGGAGGCATAGGCTTTGTCGCCGTGGACCTTCGCGGGGCGGAAGCGTCGCTGCCCCGAAGGCATCCTCACCGCGGGGACGGAGTCGACGAGCGGGAAGAGTTCATGCGTGTCGTGCACGTTGGCCGCTGTCACGGACTCCGTCAGAGGCAGGCCGTGGGCGTCTACGAGAAGATGATGCTTGCTACCCGCCTTCGCTCTATCCGTCGGGCTTGGGCCCGTGAGGGCCCCCTTTTTGACGCCCGCACGGACGAGGAGTCGATGGAGGCGCGCGAGAAGTCCACCTTGCCTCGCAGCCCCAGCTCATCCAGCAGCCGCGCCTGGAGCTGTTCCCGCACGCCGGCCCGGGTCCATTCCTCCAACCTGCGCCAGGCTGTCATGCCCGACAGGCCGAACTGCTTGCGAGGCAGCATCTCCCACGGGATGCCGCTCCTGAGCACGAAGACGATGGCCTCCAGCGCCGCCCGGTCGTCCGCACGAGGGCGGCCCAGCTTCTTCTTCGGCCGAGGCGGAGGCAGCAGGGGCGCCACGCGCTGCCAGAAGGCGTCGGGGATGAGTTCACGGACCATGTCCCTCAAGCTGAGGATGCCCCCTTGCCAACGGCCAGCCCAGCCCTGACTTTCGTTAGGTGCTGTAAAGAGCGATAGGGATCTCCGTGTCCGGGGCATGTGTGAGGGAATGCATGCCTCCCTGGTGGTCGGGGGCGTGGCGGAGCGCTCACCGATGGCGACGCGCCCGGATCACCTTCACCTCTCCGCCTCGAAGTAGGCGTTAGGTTTTCGAACTGCGCAGGAGCCTCCTGCTGACGGCTGTCGTGCGCTGAGTGGCGGCTGCGCTTCGGTGGCGGCCGACCTGAAGGGTGTTGAGGAGCGCCCTTTCCCAGCCATGCCTATTCGCGCGGTTGGCGCCGTGAACGGGGCTGGCGCCGTAGCGTGGCCTGGCACGTCTGTCTATCCCCCGGTGGGCCGGGTCGTATGTGACTTTTCAGTGCAATGCCCCACCCGGTCCTCCGCCTTGTCGGACCGAACAAGGAACCTCTGTCCTGAGCGCCCCTGCTGGGGCCTGCCACGGAGGCGTCGATGGGCATGCATTGGAGTTGGGCCGTCGTCTTGCTGCTGCTGTTGCCCGGGGCCGGAGGGGCGCAGGAGGCCATCACTCCAGAGGACTTCGACGCCACCGTGCGCAGGCTGGAGGAGGCCATCTCGGACAAGGCTTCTGGCGAGGAGGAAGAGGACGAGGCTCCGTCCGAGGAGGAGACCTCTTCGCCCGCCACGACCGACTCAACACCGCCGTGGACAAACCTGCTGCGCATGGACGCGGCGACGTTGACGTTGCTGCCTCGGAGGGGAGCGGGTACCGCAGAAGGCTTCGTACAGTTGGAGCCCATGGTGGCCTTGGGGAAGGGGGAGTCGTTCCGCCTCATTCTCGGGGCACCGGTACGACTGCGGCTGTGGGGTGGAGGGGAGGGCGCGGGCCTCGTGAGGAAGGAGGACTGGGACACGCTGTCCGACTGGGGGCAGGTGGTTCGCCTCTTCATGGTGGGAGGGGATACGCCCAACTCGGTGTGGCTGGGGATGATGGAGGGTTACTCCCTCTTGTCCGGGCACCTGGTGCGGCGCTACGGCAACCGCGTCAACCCCGACTACCACCCGGCCGGCGTCATCGCGACGGGGACAATGGGGCCGGTGTACGCGGAGGCCTTCGCTTCGGACGTGTTGAGCGCTCGCCTGGCGGGAGCCGAAGTGGCCCTGGACATGGAGCACGTCCTCTTCGGCAGGCCCCCTGTCCCGGGGCGGTACACGCTGGCGCTGTCGGCGGTGCATGACTGGGGGCGGATGGACGGCACCGCGCGGCCCATGACGCTGGCGCACCTGGACGCCACCGCCGTGGTGCTGCGGCGAGGGCGCAAGGGGCAGAGGGTGGAGGCGCACCTGCTGGGCGGCTGGGGTGGACGCCCGGGCGAGGGTGGAGCCTGGGGCGCGGTGGTGGGCGTGGGCGTGGATGCGCTGACGTCGACGGTGGACATGCGCGCGCGCCTGGAAGGCCGCCTTCAGCGCGGAGGTTTCCGCCAGGGCGCTTTCGGGCCGGACTATGAGTTGGCGCGCTTCCAGGTGGCGGGCCCGGCCTCCGTGCCGCTGGCGGAGGCGTCCTTCCCGGAGGGGGCTTCCGCCTACGGGGAGGTGATTCTCAACTGGGACGCGGTGCGGCTGAGTGGAATGCGCCAGCGACACCTCTTCCTCTCCCTGGGAGTGGAGGCCTTCTCCTGGGGCCGGGTGGACGTGGACGGGCGGGTAGAGGCGCAGCTCTTCCACCGGGACTTGAGCCTGGGTGTCGGTGGGCTGGCGACGGCCATGGGCCAGCCCGGAGCGCGCTACCTCGTCTCGGGAGAGGCCCGGTGGCGCTTGCTGGGAGGCAACCTCTACGCGCTGGGGCAGGGCGGCACGCTGCTGTTTCCCACGCCGGAAGGGACGCTGCGGCCGGGAACCTTCGCGGCCGTGGGGCTGGGGGTGGACAATGCGCGCTGAGCGACTGCCGGGCGGCGCGGTGGGCATGGTGCTGGCCCTGGCCCTCCTGACGTCGGGGTGTGCCTCGCTGCCCTCACGGGCGGGCCTTGAAGGCACCCTGGCTGCCGTCTCGGGCGTGACGCCCCTGGCTGCCTTGGGGCGCAGTGCTGTCGCGAGTCTCCCCGAGGACGAGGCGCTCGAGGACCTCGACGACGCGGAGTCCGCGGACGGACCGCTTCTGCACCGCCGTCGGACCACGCCGTCTCCGCCGAATCCCGGCGGAGGAGAGACGGAGCCCCTGCGTGTGGTGGGCGCCCTGGCAGGCGTGTGCGGGGAAGTCCCCGCGGGCTGGCCGCACCTGGACTCGGAGGCCGAGGTGCTGGCGCGCTTCCTGGAGTGCACCACGCCAGCGGCCTTCCTGGCCTTGCAGCGCCAGGTGGACATGCCCCGGCTGGTGGAAGCCCTCTCGAACTGGAACGCCGTCCGGCTGGGCGCCTTGGGCCCCCTGGAGGCCGAGGCTGCCCGCGTCCTCCTCAAGAAGCGCGCGGCCTTCCTCTCCACCGCCGTGGAGAAGCATGGCCTGGCCAAGGCGGAAGTCCTCGCCCTCTTCGTCCTGCACACCACCCACGACGACGAGGTGCGGCAACTGCTGCGCCTGTTGGCCGAGGACAAACTGCTCAAGCGCGCCCTGGGGGCCATGGAGGTGGTGCGCGAGGAGCTGAAGCAGCGGGGCATGGCCCTCACCGACTTCCCGGAGCGGGACTTCCGTGCTGGCGACATCGCGCGGGGGCTGGAGCGGGCCGCGGATGACGTCAGGGCCTCCATTCCAGTCGTCGGTGGGCTCCGGGGCGTGGAGGCGTCCTACCTGCCCGCGCAGCTCCCACCGCTCTACCAGGAGGCATACCAGGAGGTGGAGAACGCCCAATTCCTGGGGGCCTTCGCGCCCAGCAACGTGGCCCTGGCGTCCTTCGACCACCTCACCTTCGGGGTGCCGCTGGGCTTCTACCACCTGGTGGCGGGGACGGCGCAGGGCGGGGCTTCCCTCGCCAAGGGGGAGTACGAGGAGGCGACGCGGCAACTGGCGCCCGCGGCCCTCATGGTGGGCCTGTACGCAGGAGGCAAAGGGGCGCGTGCCTTCCGGGAGGCCGGCCTCTCCCGGATGGAGGGGGCTCAGCTCCGGGTGGTGGTGGCCCGCGTGGAGGCGCTGAAGGCCGTGCTGAAGAGGTTGGAGGCGCGAGTCGGAGAGCGCGTTGTGGGGGAGTTGGCTCGCTACCTCCAGCAGGACCGGGACGCAGCGATTCTGGTAGCGGAGTGGGGCGAAGCCGGCGCGTTGGCTCTTCACGAGGCGCGAGGCAACGTCGCTCAAGCACAGGCCACGTTGGCGGTGCGGTACCGCGAGCCCTCAAGTACCTCATCCACCGGCGGGGGCACCGGGAGAAGGGGTGGTCCTCGGCTCTCCGTGCCTCCCGAGGCGGCTGGACTCCCCGCAGAGGTGGCGGAGGCGAAGTTCAAGCAGTTGGAGGCGGAGTTCCCAGGAGAGCGTCTGCCGATGAACGTGGCGGAGCTGGTGAGGCACCGCGAGTCTCTGCAGAAGGCGGCTCCTGCCGAGGTTACTGCGCAGCCACTCTGGGCCGACTACGTGGCGTACCTGGAGACGCGTGCCGCGGAACTCAAGCAGGGGATTGCGGAGAAGGGGCCACTAAAGTGGGCTGGCTACCAACTCCTTCGTGACAGGTACGCCCGGGGCCTGGCCTTCGAGAGGAGGATGGTCGCCATCCTGGAGGCGGACGCGGCCTTGCCGCGGGCGAAGCGGAAGTGGCTCAAGGACTTCGAGCAGCCGCGCATCGTGACGCACGTGGGGGTGGCGAAGGCCGACCTTCGCTTCGCGGACGTGCTCGTCATAGAGGAGGGCCCCTCTGCTGGCCCCCAGCCCCGCGTGGAGACGTTCAGCTTCAAGAGTCGGGAGCTTGCACAATTGAAGTCGAAGGAGCTGACCTCGCTGATGGTGGCGGACGCTCGCGACGCTCTGCGGTATTACGGAGAGACCCTGAACATTCGCCGTCCCGGAATGGAAATGGAGGCACAGGTCCAAAGAGTCAGTCTCATCTACGAGGGAAAGGGCCTGAAACCGGTTGACCCCGAGGCATGGAGAGTGGCGGCGGAGCGCGTTGAGAATAGGATCAAAGGAGTCGAGGTGTCGCTTCAATGAAGGTGCTTGAATTTCAAGAACTGGGTGTGGAGGACAGGCTTAGGCTTTCATTCGAAGGTACCTTCGATTCCCGGGCTAACCTACAGGCTGAATTGGAGCCACTCTTCGATGCCCTGGAGGCGCGTGCCGGAGGGTGGATGCCGGACGTTGTTGAGGGGCGGCGGCGGCGAACGTACTCCCGTGCCGCTGTTTGGCAGGCGCTGGAAGAAGAGCGCGAAGAAAGCAGCACGTCCATCGGCCTCTACCGAACAAAGCCCCCTGCGCTGGACAGCACCATTCAGCTTTGGCTGCCACCGCTGCCGCCGAAGCTGGATGTTTGGATTTCTGTTCAGCCGATGTCGTTGTTTGGGGGGGAAGAACTCTGTCGCAAATTCACGGATATGGTTCGTGCTTGGGCCGGCCGCTATCAGGCAACATACGTCAAGGCCAATAGCTTGGCCGACGACCAGCTATCCGGCGCGCCCTACTTCGGTCGTGATGAGAGGACCTCAAGAAAGGACGGGTTCGACAAGGTCTATGAGCTGTGCTGGCTGAACGTCTTCGGCCCGAAGCTAGTAGAGTCCGTAGGTCGTGATCGGATGCTCTCGACGCCTGCGCACCTCGTGGAAGAGCTTCCCAACGGCGCTGTCCTCTTGGTGCTGTGGCCAACCGCCGCGGACTTCGCCAGTGAGGCGGCGCGCGTGGCGCAGGCCCGCGCGCATGTCCACCTGCGGCCGGACCTCGACTTCGACACGGTGCTTCGCACGCTGAGGGAGCGCAGCGCTGCGCTCGTACCCGTCGAGCCGCGCTTCCACCCTGACGTGGCGCCGTTCCTCTCTCGGCTGCCAGACGAGTTCGCCATCAGCGAGCGACAACGGAAGATTGCCGAACTCAACGCCTTCCGGCCGCCGGTGCCGGAGGAGTGGCTTCCGGTCGGCCTGCCCGCAGATGTGGAGAATCAAGAGCGCGTCCTCGAATCCTACGGAGACTTGTCCGAAGGTCTCGTGGCTGCGCTTCACACGAAGGTGCCCAGCATCTTCGACGCGACGCCCGAGTCCCTCACGGACCTCGACTTCTACTTCTGGCGGGAGAACTTCCCGGAGCGGTATGAGCGGGACCTCATCGACGAGCACACGGCTCCGGCTCTCGGGGCCTTCCTGGGCGGCGTGCTGGTGCGGCGGCTGGGGGGCACATGGGTGCCGCGGCAGAAGCTGGATGAGTCCCAGGTGCGGGTGGGCAATCGCGTCTGGCTGCCCTTCCTCCGTGCCCGCCGGTACATGCAGTCGCGCGAGTCGCTGTTGGATTACTCGCTCACGCAGTTTTTCCATGAGGTGGAGCGGTACCGGCCCTGACTGCGGCGGCCGGGCAGGCGTGGAGGACCGAGGCAGAAGCTGGAGGAGACTGGGCGCTCGTCGGCGGGCGCGCCTGATTCCGTTAAGGCGGTCTCCTTGGAGAGGTCGTCCGTCCTTCAACACCCCCGCAGCTTCCGAGGGGAACAGCCCTCCGGAGGCTCGCCCCCTTCGGGGCCGGGGCTCGCTTGGGATCGTCCGCGCTCCCAGTCGGGCTCTTCCCTCGGAACGGGCATGCCGTAGCCCAGGAACAGGCCCTGGGCATGTACCTGCTCGACCACACTCCGCCACGCGCGCTCGAGAGCGCCCACATTGAGCGGAGTGAACTTCGCGCGCCTGGCGAGATTCGGGGTGACCAAGCCTGGAAGTTGGATAACCGGCCGGGCGAAGCGGGCTGTGTCCCCGCTCGCGGGCCGGCAGGGAACGAAGCTGAACATGCCAGTCCATGGCACTTCGGGCGTCGCGCCACGATAGAGCCGGAACTTCCTACTGCGGTCCTCCTGACTTGTGAAAAGCGGGTCGAGAACGATTCTCCGGAAGGGGTCGTCCACGTCGGAGATTCCCGCCCACTTGGCCCAGCTATAGCCAACGCCAGAGGCAACGACGAACACAGTATCCAGAACGAATGAACCACCGAGAGGGGACCCGAACAGGATGACGGAGCCGGGTGCCAACTCCCTCAAGGTTTCATAGTGGCTCTGCCGACAGTTGCTGTAGAGAAAACACCCGCCGAAGACGAACGGATCCGTGTTGTGCAGCCAGCGGTCATCCGCCGGCACGCACCAGAACGGCTCATGCAGGAATCGCGGCGCTCCTTTCGCTGCATTCGGCCACCGATGGATGATGCGCGACTGCGGCTCCCATTCTCCCCAGAAAGTAAGCTCGCCTGACTGCTCTTGTCCGGTCGCGTCTCTCCACCGCCCCAGCGACTTCAGGAACTTGCGGCAATGCGGGCCATCGCGGCGGTGCCAGCCCATGACGTCACTGCCACGTTCAGGCTTATGTTCCGGCCCCGGATGTGGGAACTGCACCAGTCCCAGGTTCTCCCCCACACTGCACCTCCGAACAGCAGGAGCCAGCCACAACTCATCTAACCTACTTCAGCAGCAGAGTCCGTTAATGCGGTCCCACGGGAGGGCCATCCGCGCTCCCTCTGAGGAAGGTTAACGGAATTACCTGAAGGAGGTTAGGCCCGCGAGGTAGGCGGCGCCAGCGACAGCACCGCCCCAAGCGCCCAGGTCCACAGCGGGCGCCAGTCAGCGCCACGGGCAGCCCTCTCCGCGTGCTGTGCCATGGCTGCATCGAGGGCCGTCCTTCGCGGGAGCGCCATCGCCAGGACGTGCGCGGATCGCCCCTCTCCGGTGGGCGCCTCCAGGCACAGCCGCCAGACGCGTGGCTCCGACTCTTCGACGATGAGGAGGTCGGTCGCCGTCCACCGGACTCGGTCGTTGTCGGGCAGCTCCAGCCCAGCGTCGGGCGGCACCACGAGGTGCAGCGCGCGGCCGGGCAGGCGGACGTCGTCACACGTGTAGCCGTGGAGTTCCATGCCGCGCAGCGATTCGGCGAGGGCAGGAGCCACGGTGTGGCTGGTTTGCCCGGTGGCGTCGTAGACCAGTCGCATCCAATACTGCGCTGCGCGCCGCTGAAGGAGAGGGACCAGCCCCAGGTCGCCACGAGTGACATGGAGAACGGCATCCATGAATCGGTCATCCTGCGTAGCGTCTTGGAGCCGCGAGAAGGCGGTACGGCGGGCGGAGTCCTCCAGCGCGAGAAGTGGGAAGTTCAGGGCGAGGGCGTCGGCGTCTTCCGTCGATATGCGCCCAGCACGCGAGTCCTGCACGAGCGCGTCGAGTGCGGCCTGGATGCCACCGAGGGCCCAGTACCGCCGGCATTCGTCTGAGATGGGAGATGCCGTGAGGAGTTGCATGGTGTCCGTCCTCCTTCGTTCGTGAGAAATGCCTACTCGAATTTGTAGCCGGCGGCTTTGGCTGCGGCGACCAGGGGATGGTTCTCATGAGGCGACAGGGGCCCGACATCATCTGGACGCAGGACAGTGCCCCCCTCATTGATGACGACCACGTCGCCGCCACGCCGTGCGATGACGCCGCGCCTCGCTCCCCATTCCTCTCCTGCCATGAAGCGCATGGCTCCGACGAGCCCGCTCGGTTCGGAGTCTGGAGAGCCCGGTTGAGCCCACCAGATGGGCAGCTCGGACAGCGCGGCATATGCCTGTTCCCGTTCATCCCAGTGCTCCAGGAAGTACGCACCTGACAGCCGGCGGTATTCGTCCATCGCAATTTCGTGATTCGTACTGGGCCGCTCCTGGTGCTTCAGCACGTGGACGGGCACCCAACCCTTCTCGGTCCGCGCCCACGCGGCCAGGCCGTCGTGCTCTTGCAGTTGGGCCGGGGAGGCCGCCATTTCGGCGTCGGTCAGCATCCGCTCCCGGTTGAGGGTTAGCAGCGCCCAGCGGAAGTCAGAAGCCTCGAACACCATGCCATTCAGCTCGCTCTGGACCCTCTTGGGCATTGGGCATTCCCCGCGCAGCATGGAGATGCTGCCGCTCCATGGGGACAGTAGCTAGCCCTCCATGGGGCGTCGAGGAGCTACTGGCCGCCCGGGTCTCACCCCTGGGTGGTATGGACCAAGAGGCTTGGCGCTGCCTTCGAACGCGCTGTACTCCTCCTGCCCTTGCGCCACTGGAGTCTACCTGGGGGACGTGCTGGTGCGGCGACTGGGAGGGAAGTGGGTGCTGCGGCAGAAGATGGAGGAGTCCCAGGAGCGCGTCTGGCTGCCCTTCCTCCGTGCCCGCCGGTACATGCAGTCCCGCCAGTCGCTGCTGGAATATTCGCTCACGCAGTTCTTCAAGGCGGCAGAGCGGCACTTGAAATGAGTGAGCAGCGGGCCGGCCGACTGAACGGAAGCCGTCAGCCAGCAGCCAAGTATTGAAGAAGCGACAGTGCGAGGGGGAGGCCTGTCGCACAGGGAGTGCAGAGAGGCACTCCCTGGTCCGACGGCAGGTGCACTTCCAGCGGATGAGGGGCGTGCGTGTCGTGGCGGACTCGAGGAATGACCGTCTCTAGGTCCATTGCATTGACATGTGGGGCACTCATTGTAGGTGGCTACTGTTGGTGCTGGACATAAACGTTGATGGTGTCTGCTCGGCTGCTTGTTTTGGAATGTGATTGAGGGTTCGATTTGGCCGGCAGGGGTTGTTTCTTCAGTGGCATTAATAGGCTTCGCTGCTCAAATCGCCAGATTTCATTCTGGCATCGGGAGGACACGTCATGGCCTGGACCTATCAACTCTTCGCTGACACCAGTTCTGCTGCCAATGTCATTGGCAGGGTGGTGACTCAGTTGAATGGGCTTAACTCTAACGTGTCGGCAACGGCAAAAGTCGGCCACTCCGATGTGAATGGAGGAAAAGCGCATGGGGCTGTTATTTACAACAGCAGCGCAGGCGCTCCGCCACCCCACACTCTGACGGGTCCTTGGCAGCAACGGACGTGGGTGTTCACCGATGGCACCCAATACGAAAGGCACCTTCAGGAGGTCTGCAGTCTCTTGAATGGAGAAGGAGAGCGACCCCTTACCGAAGTTGAGGCGGCCCACGCTAAGTTCTCCATGAGTGACCTCGCGGGAGGAGCCTGCCACATGGCGCTCTTCTGGCAAAGAGCTCAGTAATTGCAACCGGACGTCAGGATACGAAAATGTCGCCCTCCAATGAAATTGAAAATTCTGGCCAAGACGGCAAGAAGATCCTGACGGGCCCTGAGCGCTCGGCCCAGGGCAATGACCCCTCCAATGCCAACAACCTTCGTGACTTGATCCACCCCGAGGTCAACCAGCGCACCGGAAAGTTGCGGCTTTCCGTTGCGGCCCCTGTGCTGCCCGGAATTGGTGGGCTCGATGTCGACCTCGGCATCGAGTACATGCAGAGCGACGGCAGCCCACCCCGGCGCGTCCTCGGACTGCCCACGAACTGGCAGTATAGGCTGAGCTACATCGCCGGTGGGCAAATCGTACTCAATGGCCAACAGTCCTACACCGTGGATTCCAGATGGGCCCAGGGGATGAAGTACTACAGCCTCCAGGACGTGAAGCTGGAAGCGCACAATGACCAGCCGTCCCTGCCCTACGACAGCAGCCAGCGCTACCTGCACGTCCTCGTCTCGTTGCAGGGGGAGCGTCAATACTTCGACCTACGAGGCCGCCTTATCGCCCGGGCGGATGCCCATGGCAACCGCATCCTCTTCTATTACAGCACGCCCAATGATGCATATGATGCGAGGTTGATAAGGATTGTCGACACCTACGGACAGGAGATCT
Source organism: Corallococcus sp. CA047B (assembly GCF_003612065.1). Classification (NCBI taxonomy): domain Bacteria; kingdom Pseudomonadati; phylum Myxococcota; class Myxococcia; order Myxococcales; family Myxococcaceae; genus Corallococcus; species Corallococcus sp. CA047B. The sequence goes on along the minus strand of NZ_RAWD01000081.1, from coordinate 17,925 downwards.
GGTTCGATTATTCGGATGAAGTCATCGAAGTCACCTTGCCCAAGGGAGAAGAGGAGCCGCTGCGTTTTGCCTACGAGTGCAATCCGGCGGGTCAGCTGACGGCCTACCGGGACCCGACCGGAAAGCGGACCACGTTCACCTATGACGGCGGGCAGATGCTGCGCAACCTGCTGTCGCGCATCGCATCCCCCGACCAGTTCATCACGACGCTCTCCTACAGCCTGATCTACAGCAAGGGCGCTGCGGGAGAACGGCGCCTCGACGTCGTCTCCGAACTCGTCCGCACCTGCCAGGGCGCGGAGCGGAAGACGAAGTTCGACTTCGACCCTGCTGGCAACAAGCAGAATTACACGGGCCATCCGAAGTACACCTTGGCCGGCGAGGACAGCCTGCTCGAGAGCCGGGACAATCTCTTTCGCTACACCACGACCGTCGACGACGGCGTCACCCTCACCCAGCACACCTACAACAATCTCCACCTCGAGCTACAGGCCGACGTGTATTCGAGTAGTCAGCCTGGAGACTTGATCTCCACTCGGCTCTATACCTATCCAGACGAAGGCGCTGGCCAGACCTTTCCCCCCTTCAACAGTCTCTCTCCCTACTACCAGCTCGTCGCGAGTGTGGAGACCCGAACCTACAATCCTGGCGACACGCGGGCCTTCCGCGCGCGCAAGGCGGTCAACACCTACAACGACGCGGGCCAGGTCACGCGCACGAGCAGTTACACCGCGTCCCCGGGCGATGACTTCAAACTGGAGAAGGTGGAATCCACCTCCTTTGACCCTCGTTTCGGCCAGGAGCTCGAGAAGGACGTTTCCGACTACCGCGCCACGGGGAAGTTGAGCGACCAGCCCGTGGTCACCCGCCTCGCTCGTACCCTGAGTTCCGATGGACGCCTCGTCGCGCTCAGCGAGCTGGGCTTTGTCGTGTCGGGTCGCTTCAGCCCTTCGCGGCGCACGAGCTATGAGTACGACTCTCAGGGGCGGGTCTCTCGTCAGGACTACGCTTGGCACGAGCCCGGTGACCACGTCCCCGCGAACACCCACAGCCGGACGGCCTACCTCCATGATAGCAGCCGCCGCCACCTGCTGACAGTTCAGCACACGGATGCGCTCGGGGCCACCACGAGCCGGCTCATCGATACCTCGACGGGCCTCCCCCTCTCTGAAACAGACGCCGCTGGCCACGCCACTCGCTTCACCCACGACGCGCTGGGGCGCAAGACGAGCGCCGTCGAGCCGCTGGGAAACACCACCCTCTGGGCCTATGACGACGCGGCCTTCACGACGACCATCCACCATCCCAATGGCTACCAGGCTACACTCCGCCATGACGGCTTCGGGCAGTGGGTCAGCCATGCGGACAATGCCGGTCCCCAAGGGGATCAGCGCACTCTGTACCTTCGCACCTACGACTCCTTGGGCCGTCTCGCCCGTGAGCAGGGAATCCTGGGCGACGGCTCGGTTCTCACCCACGCCTATGACCCTCGGGGGCGGCTGAGCCAGCTCGCCGACGCGCTGGGGAACGTCCGTTCCCATGAGTATGACGACGTGGCCGGCACCCAGACCGAGTCCTACAACGGCATCCGGACCCGGACGCTTCACTTCGACGACCACAGCAACGTCCTCAAGGAGGAGGTGTTCCCCGCTTCGCCAGGGAGCCCCAGGGTCACCACGACAGGCCATGACGGTCAGGGTCGCGTCGTCTTCACGCAACTGGGAGACGTCTCGACGTCAGGCCTCAGTCGGCGGTTTCACCGCGACGTCCTGGGCGATGAGTGGAAGACCGAGGTGAAGGGCGGCGATGGGACGACGGTGGTCCGGACCGACGAGCGGGACCTGCTTGGCAACGTGATTCGCACGACCAAGACCCTGACCGATGCACGCGGCAGGGTGTCCGCCGAGGGCCCGACCTATCGACACGACGCGACGGGGCTCCTCGTCCAGTCAGTCCATTCCCTGGGCCAGAGCGAGGCCTTCTCGTACGACGCGAACGGCAACCTGGAGACCCAGACGGACTTCGCGGGCAACACGTTCCGGCATGAGTACGACGCCGCCGGTGCCCTCGTCCGCAAGACGTTTTCTGATGCCGGGACGCGGCAGCGATTCGAGTACAGCCACGACGCCGCCACCCACCGCCTGCTGTCCATTGAGCACCAGGTGGACGACCAGCCCCAGGGCCGAATCGAATACACCTACCAGGTCGATGGCAAGGTGACCTCCGCCCGCTACCAGCCGGGAGACCGGCAGATGCAGTGGCAGTACGAGCCTGAGACCCGGTTGCTGGCCCGCTTCACCGACGCGGCGGGCGTCGTGACCCACTTCCGATACACCGCGAACGGTCAGTTGCTTTCGATGGGCCCCGCGACGGGCACCACCGACGCCGTGACGTTCTCCCACTACACCCGGTCCGAGGCTCCAGCGCACAGTGGCAAGGTCAAGTCAGTCTCCTTCGCCAACGGCGTGTCCGTCACCTACGAATACGATGGCTTCGGTCGCATCGGTGCCGCCACGGCTCGTTCCCCGGCGCTCTCCGCCGCCGACGCGTTGGTGCACATCACCTACGCGTATGACGACACCACGGGCAACCTCACCCACAAGGTTCTCTCCTCCCCCCATGCCCCGCGGGACCCGAGCCTGAATCACCATGTCGCCTACCAGTACAACGGCATCGGCCAGCTCACCCAGGAGGAGGTATCGGCACCAGAGGGAGGGCTTCTCACGCGCCGGACCTATGCCTACGACGCGGCAGGCAACGTGGTGGAGCGCACGGTTCGCCGCCCACCGGAGGGGGAGGAGGCCACCACCTTCCAGTACGACGCGGACAACAAGCTGGTCGCCGTCCAGGCGTCTGGCACCCCGGAGCGGCCCCTGCGCTATGACAGCAATGGCAACCTGGTCGAGGACGGGACGGGGCGGGCCTTTCGCTACAACGTGCTGGGCCAGCTCACCGCGTTCGAGGCCGCGGGCGCTCGGTTCTCGTACACCTACCATCCCGACGGACTTCGGGCGAGTAAGCAGGAATCGGCAGCCACGCCAGTGAACTACTTCTACGACCAGAATCCGGTGCCGAACCTCGTCAACGAGGTCCAGGGCTCGACGAGCGCCAGCTATCAGCTCTCGGGAGCGGTCCGGTTCACCCGGCGCGTGGAAGGCAGCGGCGTGCAGGCACTCGTCCACGACCAGGGCCACGTGGTGGCCAGCCTCCTGGGGCAGACGCTCTCGGGAAGTCGCTTCAGCGCCTATGGCGAGCTCGACGCTTCGACGGGCGGGAACGACCCCGGGAGCTTCCGGATCCAGGACAACCCTTTCGGTTTCGCTGGCGAGTATCGGGATTCGGAGTCGGGGCTCTATTACCTGCGTGCGCGCTACTACGACCCCCAGCTCATGCGATTCCTCTCACGTGACAGCGCGGTGATGTTCAATCGCTACAGCTATTGCTCGGGGAATCCCATCATGCTGGTCGACCCCTCCGGGAACGCGGCCTGGTGGCAATGGCTGACCATGGGGGCCGCCGTCGTGGTGGGCATCGCCGCGACCGTCGCCACCGCTGGCGCCTTGAGTGGCGCGACAGCGGGGCTCATCGCCGGCTCGAGCACCCTCGTCACCGGCGCAGTCAACGTTGGCATCGCCGCCACCGCCGGAGTCGCCGGGGCCATTGCCAGCAACGCAGTCTCTGCGATTGGAAACTCGTGGGGCGAGAACGACTGGGGGCCCGAGCAGTTCTTCAACAAGAACCTGGGCATAGACATCGGTTTGGGGGCTGTGGCGGGGGCCCTCGGTAGTTCCGTGACCCAGGGCGGTGTGGCACTGGCCAAAAAGTTCGCAGGGGAGACCGGCCGTCTGGCCACGGCCAGCAAGGCCCTGGCGGGCTTCGTCGGTGGTGCCGTCGAGAGCACCTTTGAGGGCAGCACGCTGGAGCTGGCGAAGACGGGGACAGTGGACTGGAAGATGTTGCTGGCTTCGGGAGTAGGAGGAGGCGGGGTGGGCGGCGTCGCCGGTCAGTTCTCTGATGAGATCAAGCAGCTCGCCAAGCGGTTCATCAAGCTGCCGCATCGGTCTGGGAGCTACGACCTGCAGAAGTTGAGAGTTCCGGGAGTGGGGGGCCGCGCGGAGACGAAGCTGACGGCCTATCGGAAGCTCGATGTCGAATTCGACGCTCCGGTACCGAATGCAGCCTCTGGGGATTCTGCGGGTACCGCCTCTCATCGGCGGACGAGTGACCAGGGAGAGAGCACATCGGCCCCTACGGCCTTCCTTCTCTTCCGGTGAAGGATTCTATCCCAGTGCTTGCCTTATGTTGTCTCTGCCCCCGGGCCAGTCCTACCGGGGACGAGCGAGGAGCGTTGACGGGTTCTTGAAGCACGTCGGAGAGAGTGGCTTGAAGAGAATGTCAATCCACTGAGCGAGCGTTTCGTTGGCGCGGAGAAGACGCGTCGGCATGCATTCCTTGCCAATGGCGCCGCTGAATAGCGAACGCCGGGTCTGCGCGCCTCAGTAGACGTCCTCTGAAACTTCGACCGGGCCCAGACTGTCCGTCTCGATACGGCTCATGCCTCGCTCACTCCTCTGCGGGTTTGAAACCGCACTTTGGGTCCTGATTTGAAAGTGCGGTTCCATTGCTCGTCTTGCCACCTGAGGACAATGCCTGCCACGCCGAAGGAGGCTCTACGCTGAGGTATCCGCCTCCCTTTCATGAAGGAATTGCAATGACCCGTCTCCGTGTCCTCTGTGTCGCCGTCGCACTGGCATGTGCCAGTGGCCAGGTACTTGCTGCCACCGCCAGCCATAACGCCGCTGCCGAGAAATTCCTGACCCTGACCCATGCCCACAATCAAGGCACTGCGGTGTACATACAGGTCCAGCAGATGTTCGACCAGCGCTTCGCGGAGACCAAGGCGCCTCCCTCGAAGAAGTCCGTCCTCGACAGCTACCAGGCCAAGGCCAACGCTGCCCTGGACAACGCCATCGGCTGGAGAAAGCTCAGGCCGCAAATGGTCGACCTGTACACGGCAACCTTCACCGAGAGCGAGCTGCATGAGTTGGTCAAGTTCTACGAGTCGCCGCTGGGCAAGAAAGTCCTGCGCGAGATGCCCAAGGTCACCCAGCTGTCAGCCAAGCTGACTCAACAGAGCCTCGAGCCTGCCGTTCCGGTGGTCAACAAGCTGCTCGAAGACATGACCAAGCAACTCGACCCGAACGCCGGCAAGGCCGCCTCTCCGGAGAGGAATTGAGTGGACCACTCGGCGGTGCGGATGGCTTACGCGCCCGTGTCGGATCTTTCGCCAGGAGCTGTAGTCACTGAGATTCGGGAACATTTAAGGAGATGCGCATGCTCGTCCGGTCACTGACCCTCGCTGCCTTGCTCATTGTCGCCGGCCCCGTTCTCGCTGCCGACAGCGACGCACCCCTGGCCCAGGAGCTGGGCAAGTCACGGCCATTGGTCATCATCGCGCCCAGTGCCGCCGACCCGACCTTACGAGGGCTGAACGAAGCGCTGATGGATCCGGCTACCCAGGCCGCCTTCAAGGAACGCAGCCTGGTGCTCTTCACCGTCGCCAGCATGCTCGGCAAACGCGAAGACAAGCCCCTCGATCAACAGACCACCATGGCGCTGATCCGCGAACTGAAGCTGGGTGCCAGCAGCGGGACCAAGGTCATCCTGGTGGGCAAGGACGGCGAGCGGCACGTTCTCAAGGACGACGATTCGGGTGGGCGGGTCGAGCCTCAGACCATCTTCAAGGCCGTGGATGAACTGCCGGCCAGCGAGAAGGCCGTCACCGCCTCAGCACCTGTGGCGGCCACGACCGACGCCAAGCAAGGCAAGCCCGGTAAGCCGGCAGCGCCGCCCAAGCCACCCAAGCCGCTGGAGGATTGACCCTCCCGTGGGGCCCGCAGCAGCACCGTGAAGCCCCGAGAGGGGCGGGTGCTCTGCGGAGTCTTGGGGCTCTCGAAGTTTCTCGGGAGGCTCTGGACGGGTGCTCCGGCCGGTAGCTTCCGGGGGCCGAAGACTCGGCCAAGGCAGTCTGAGAGCCGTCTCGGAGAGTCTGCGCCGCACGACGAAATCGGGGATACCGAGTAACGGCGAGCCCTTTTTCGCTCTCTCGGTTAACAGGTCGCCCATTTCGGCATTCTGAAAGAGGGAAATGGCGTAACCCTGGAAGGTACGACATCGAAAGCCAGGGATTGTCAGAATCGGTGGTCCGAAGTGGTTAACAAAACTGTTAACCACTCTCGGCCTCTCTCTCCCCAAAACGGGTGAAAGAGCGGTCCAGAGAGCCCAATCGGCGGCGGAGAGGAGGGCGCGTCTTGCTCTCTGGGGAAGAGGGCTGAGAGCGCCCTCTTCAGCACCGCGAGGCAAAATCCCTTGGGATTCAGCGGCTTAAGCACGAAGGCCCCGCGATGTCATCGCGAGGCCCGTGTTAAACAAAAAGGGCCCTACCAGTTGGTAGGGCCCTTCAAGTAGCTCCAGGAGAGGGACTCGAATCCCCAACCCTGCGGTTAACAGCCGCGTGCTCTGCCATTGAGCCATCCTGGAAGGTGTTGCGTGACGGCGTTGCCGGGAGCGGGATTCGAACCCGCAACCTCCGCGTTCTGAGCGCGGCGCCTCTACCAAGATTGGGCTACCCCGGCGTGATGCTGAGAGAAGTCGGGACGACTGGATTCGAACCAGCGACCTCGCGCGCCCGAGGCGCGCGCTCTGACCAGACTGAGCTACGTCCCGATGTGAAGTGGAGCATCGAGGGAGGACCCGGACATGACTGAGGCCGGGTCCCCCCTCGGGAGCCCGGCCTCTGGCCCTGCGTCTTCCCTGGGTTCCAGGGAGGCGGGGTCAGGTGCCGGGTGGACTGCCGTGGAAGGAGGCGATCGCCCATTCCAGGCTGTCGGGAGCGGGGACCGGGTCGGGTAGAGGATTCGGGTTCAGTTCGTTGCGCGTCGTCATGGTCACCGCTCCTTTCGGGGATGAGAGACGCGACGGAAATCCAGCCCTGACAAGCCCCTGTGACGACGTGGCAGCCCGCCCGCTTCCGGCTGCCTGAAGGGGTATTTGACCTGGAGGTACAAAATGCGTAGAAGGCCGTCATGGCACGCCCACGGAAGTTCAAGCCCGAGGCCGTCGTGGAGAAGGCGATGGAGGTCTTCTGGACGAAGGGGTACGCGGGCTCGACGCCGCAGGAGCTGGGCGAGCGGATGGGGCTGGGCCGGGGCAGCCTGTACAACACCTTCGACAGCAAGCACGGCCTCTTCGAGCACGCGCTGCGCCACTACCTCGAACACGAGTCGGTGAAGCTGCTCGCGTTGCTGAAGCAGCCGGGTTCGGCCAGGCAGCGCCTGCGGGGGCTGATGCTGGCCATCATCCGGGTGGACCTCGCGGATCCGGAGCGCCGGGGCTGCATGGCCATCAACACCGCCATCGAGCTCGCCGGGCGTGATGAGGCCGCCACGAAGCTGGCCGCGCGCATGTTCGACCAGACCGAGGCGGCGTTCCTGGCCGTCATCGAGGAGGGGCAGCGCACCGGCGAACTGGCGGCCTCCCTGGATGCGGAGGCGCTGGCGAGCCTGCTGCTCAACACCCTCACCGGACTGCGCGTGCTCGGAAAGACAGCCCAGGACGCCACGCGGTTGGAGCGGATTGTCGACACCGTCCTGAAGGTCTTTTGAGCATGCCCCGAATCCCTCCCATCCGACTCGTCGCGCTCCTCCTCGGGATGTTCACGAGCGCGTGCGCGAACCGTTCTCCGGTGTCTGGCGAAGCACCGGAGGCCGCGAGCCTTCCCGCCGTGCGCCTCTACGCGCTGGACTGTGGCCACATCGACGTGAAGGACATGGGGTTCTTCGCGGACCACAGTCCACCGGGAGGGCGTCCCGGCGAGCTGGTCGTTCCCTGCTTCCTCATCCAGCACCCTCGCGGCACGCTCCTGTGGGACACGGGGCTGAGTGATGCGCTGGCCCGACAGGCGGGCGGCGCGGAGGATCCCGTGGGCAATCGCTTGCGGCTGGAGACATCCCTGGGCGCGCAGCTCACCCGGCTGGGACTGACGCCCGCGGACGTGCGCTACGTGGGCTTCTCCCACCTGCATGCCGACCATGCCGGCAATGCCAATGCGTTCACGGCGTCGACGTGGCTGGTGCAACGGCGTGAGTTCGACTGGGCGACCCAGACGCCAGCCCCCCTGGGCGTGGACCCGGGAGTCTTCTCCTCCTGGCGTGACGCGAAGGTCCAGTTGCTCGTGGGGGACTTTGATGTCTTTGGCGATGGCAGCGTGCGCATCGTCTCCACTCCGGGCCATACGCCCGGACACCAGTCCCTGGTGCTCCGGCTCCGGAAGGCGGGGACCCGGGTGCTCTCGGGAGACCTCTGTCACACGCGTGAGAACTGGGTGCGACATGGGGTGCCCGCGTTCAACACCAGCCGCGAGGACACCCTTGCTTCCATCACCCGCGTGGAGGCCCTGCTGAAGGACTCGCACGGACACTTCATCGTGCAGCACGCTCCGGAGGACTTCCAAGCCCTGCCGGTGTTCCCCTCGGCTCTGGAGTGAGCGAAGCGCGTCCGTGCCACCGTGGTGGCACGGTGGCACGGGCTCGCGGTCCGGGACTTCAGCGCGAGTGCTGCTTGAAGAAGTCCCACATGATGGTGGTGCCGTCGGGCCCCGCGGGGTCCGCGAACGGATAGGCGGAGTTTCCGCCCGGCCACGCGTGGCCCATGCCCTCAATCTCATACTGCTGGACCAGGAGCATGCCGCCGGTGACGTAGTTCCTCACCGTGTACTTGCGGCCTCCCGGCGAGGTGGCGGAGTAGACCTGGGTGGGCGAGTTCGACACGCTGTTGTTGTTCGCGCCGTCGTCCCCGTAGTCGTTCGTCTGGAGGAACTGGCGCACCGTCTGCGTGCCATTGATGGGATTGACGACATCGTCGGCCGTGCCGTGGACGACGAGCACCGGCACCTTCCGGCGCGGCTTGCCGGAGCAGGCCCAGGCGTCATACCCCCGGTCATCCGGCGAATAGATGCTGCCAAACTTCATGGCGAACAGGCTGCCGGAGGCCGTGGTGGCCGCCTTGTACATCGCGCCCGCGCCCACCATGCCCGCGGTGAAGACATCCGAGTAGCAGGCCAGCAGGATGGTCGACATCACCGCGCCAGCGGAGACGCCCCCCACGTAGACACGGCGCTCATCCACCGTGTAGTGGCCCTTCACCCAATCCACCATGCCGACAATCACTGACGGCTCCAGACCGCCCCGCTCCTGGTTGATGGAGAACATGAAGTTCCAGCACTGGGTGCCATTGGCGAGCATGGCCTGATTGGGATAGAGCACCAGGAACTTCTCCTGGTCCGCCTTCTCATTCAGCCGTGCCAGTCCGGCGAACTGGTCGGGATTCTGGAGACAGCCATGGAGCCCGACGACCAGCGGGAGCCGCTCCCCGGGCTGGTAGCCCGTGGGAACCCAGAGCTGGTAGCTCCGGGTTCCCCCGTTGCCGCTGTAGATGCCATGGACCCACGAGCCCGCCTGGGCCTGACTGGCACCCAGCACTCCGAACAGCGCGCACAACCCCACGACCGCCCGGCAAAGGGCGCCGACATTCCGAGTCACCGACATCTGACTGCCTCCTGCTTCAACGAGGCCGCGGGATGCGACCTCGGGAAGTTGCGGATGCGTCGGAGCCCGGAGGTTCCGCTCAGCCCGTATGGAGGGCGTCGCGCGAGGGGCCTTCGACTTCCCGGAGAAAGCCCTCCACCGCCTCGACGACCTGTCCGGGTTGGTCCACCGGCGCGGCATGGCCGGAGTCCGTCAGCACCTGGAGCCGGGCCTTCGCGAGCAGGTCCACGTAGGCCTGCTTCTGGGCCTGGGGCGTGTAGTCCCGTTCGGAGTGCAGCACCAGCACGGGGCAGGCCACCTCCTTCAGCCGCGCAAGGACGCTCCACCCGAGCAACCCCTTCGTCGCGCGCAGGTAGACGTCCGGCGCGTTGGCGCCCAGTCGCTCCACCGCCTGCTGCCGCAGGGACTCCTGCTCCGGCTTGGGGAACAGCTTCTTCGCCACGAGCTTCGCCAGCCCCCGGGGCCCCAGCGCCCGCAGCGCCAACAGGCGCGTCAGGTACGCGAACCGCTGGCGCAGGGTGCGTGGCACCATGTCCGGCCCGCTGTTGATGACCACCAGGCTGCGCACCAGGTCCGGCCGGTCCACCGCGAGCTGGAAGCCCATCATCCCGCCCATGGACAGCCCGACGATGTGCACCGACGACAGGTCCAGCCCGTCACACAGCGCGGCGATGTCGCGGGCGAAGAGCGCCACGCCGTAGGCCCCCGCCGGCTTGTCGCTGTGGCCGTGGCCCCGAGCATCCGGGACGACGACGTGGTGGTGCGCGGAGAGGCGCGGCGTCACGTCCTCCCAGTCGCGCCCCGAGGAACCCAGCCCGTGCAGCAGCAGCACCGGCGTGCCCTCGCCAGTCGCCTCGAAGTGCAGGGTCACGCCTTCCGGGGTGCGAAACGTGGGCATCGTCAGGGCCTCTTCAGCCTCGGGGGCGGCCACATCGGGATGAACGACCGTTCAGAGGTGCGTTAGACTTCGCTGTTGCTGATGCCGTTGAAGGCTATCTGAACGAACGTTCGTTTCGCAAGGCCACCCATGTCCGTTCCTCCTCCTCCGTCCAGGCTGCGCGCGCAGAAGGCGGTCCTTCCGGCCTCGGCGGTCCCTGACGGGACGCGTCGTCGCATCCTGGAGGCGGCGCTCCAGCTCTTCGCGAGCCGGGGCTTCCACGGCGCGTCCATCCGGGACCTGGCGACGGCGCTGGAGCTGCGGCCCAGCGCGCTCTACGCGCACTTTCCTTCCAAGGAACACGTGCTGGCGGAGCTGGTGCGCATGGGCCACGAGGCGCATCACGAAGGGCTGCGCGCGGCGCTGCTGGGCGCGGGCTCGGAGCCCGTCGAACAACTGCGGGCGCTGGTCCGGGCGCACACGCTGCTGCACGCGAACCATCCCCAGCTCGCGGTGGTGGTGAACGAGGAGATCCACGCGCTGCCCCCGGAGCTGGCGGCGCCCTCCCTGGCCCTGCGGGAACAGTCCGCGGCCCTGCTGCACGCGGTCATCGAGCGGGGCAGGGCGCAGGGGGTGTTCTCGGTGCCGCACGCGGGGGTGACGGCGGCGGCGATCTCCACCCTGGGGCTGCGGCTGCCGTACTGGTACGAGCCCACCGCCGCGCTCGACGTCGACATGCTGGCGGACCTGCACGTGGAGCTGTCGCTGCGGATGCTGGGCGTCCAGGGCCCGCCTGCGTCCTAGGCGTTCCCGGGGAATGCGGGCAACATCCCGCCCGGCCTCCCGCATGCGAGGGCAGACCCGGGAGGACGACTCCTTCCTCGCGGGGCGCGGACGGGCCACCCCGATGCATCCATGACGGCGCCGCGAAAGCGAAGCAGGGCAGGGGTTCTCACCGCCGTCGGGCTGCTGGCGATGCTCGCCTTCGTGTACAGCCCGGTGCTGCGCGGACAGGTGCTCGCGAGCCGGGATGTGTTCCGCATCTTCTTCCCGGACTCGGCCTTCCTGCTGGAGTCGCTGCGCGCGGGCGAAGTGCCCCTGTGGAATCCCTACCTCCGGCTGGGCCAGCCGTTCGCGGCGACGCTCTATTCGCAGGTGTACTACCCGCCGCGCTGGGCGGCGGTGCTGCTGGCCGGCCCCATCGTGTCGATGACGGTGATGCAGGTGGGGCACGCGGTGCTCGCGGCGGTGGGCGTGTTCCTCCTGTGCCGGAGGTTGCGGGCGTCGTGGCCCGCGTCCCTGGTGGCGGGGGCGATGTTCGGCCTGTCGCCGATGATGACGGGACTGGGCACCCAGCAGAACGTCGTCGATGCCGCCGCGTGGAGCGGCTTCATCCTGGGGGCCGCGTATGACGTCACACGGCGCCCTGGGCGGGGACCGGTGCTCCGGCTCGCTGTCTACTCCGCGCTGTCGCTCTTCACGGGCTCGCCGGAGACGACGCTGTGGCAGGGGCTGGTCGCGGTGCTGGTGGCGGGGGCCGGTTCGCGGCAGGTGATGCGGGCGCGCGCGGTGGCGGTGGCGCGCGTGGCGGGAGGGTTCGCGTTGTCGGCGGTGCTGGCGGCGGTGGCGCTGCTGCCGACCGCGGAGCTGGCCCGGAATTCGTCGCGCATGCAGCGGGACTGGGCCGGGCAGCTCACCTGGTCCATGTCATGGCCGCAGGTGCTGTCCGCGCTGTGGCCGCTCGCGGACTGGCCCCGGGGGAAGTACTGGGGCGAGGACCAGTGGTTCATCCTCACCCTGTTCCTGGGCACCGTGTCCTGCGCGCTCGCGGTGCTGGGCGCCATCCGGGGGCCCCGGCGCGCGCGGCCCTTCGCGGTGGGGGCGCTGGGACTGGTGTTGCTGAGCCTGGGCCGGAACTTCGCGCCCGCGGCCTGGGTGCTCCAGGTCCTGCCTCCCTTCTCCCTGTTCCGCTATCCGGCGAAGTACTTCGTGGGGGCCGCGTTCTGTCTCGCGGTGCTCTCCGCCTTCGGGCTGGACGCGGCGGGGAGGCTTGCGCGGCGCATTCGTCCCTCCCGTCTCCGCGCGACCGTGGCCTTCGTCGGGATGGTCGGGGCCATTGCTGCCATTGGACCGGTGGTGCGCCTGCTGCCCATGCGAGCCTCGGCGGAGGCGGGGGCCCCGTGGGTGCCTTTGTGTCTGGGATTGGCGGTGCTCTGCGTGTTCCTGCCGCTCAAGTCCTTCGCGAGGCCCCGGCGGGTCCGGTACGGACTGGCGGCGCTCGCGGTGCTGGAACTGGCGGCGGCGCATTCGCTGCTGGGGGTTCCTACGTACACGCCGCTCGAGCCGTTGCTGCGGCCCCTTACGATGAGGCCCTTTCTTCCCCAGCCCTTCGAGGGGCGCATCAGCACGGACGTCGATGGGCCCGCGGATCCGACCCTGGGCGTGGCGACGAACACCATCGAGCGCAGTCTGGACCGGCTGATGCCCAACCGCTTCGTGGAGGAGCGCCTGCCCGCGTTGGAGGGCAACGGTGCACCGGAGCCGCTGTTCTGGGACGAGTTCCACCTCGCGGGGAAGCGGAGCATCTACGACCTCGTGGGCATCACGCACTACGTGCGCTGGGGCCCGCCGCCCTTCGAGGACCTGGAGCTGCTCTCCAAGGTGGAGGACGGCACGACGTTGTCGCGCACGAACACCGCGCTGCCCCAGGCCTTCCTGGTGCAGCGCGCCCGGGTGGTGACGGATGCGCAGGCACTCGAAGCGGTGAGCGATCCGGCCCAGCCCTTCCGGGACACCGTCTTCCTGGCCTCCGGCGAACCGCTGGAGCGGCCCCGGTGTTCGGGCTCGGTGAGCCTTGAGCGGCATGGTGCGCAGCGTCTGGAGTTGAAGGTGGAGGCGTGTGACGACAGCTACCTGGTCGTCAGCGACAGCCACCACCCGGGCTGGGTCGCGACGGTGGATGGGACGGAGGTGCCCGTGCACCGCGCGAACCTCATCGTGCGGGCCGTGCGCGTGGCTCGGGGTTCCCATGTCGTCCGCTTCGACTACCGGCCCTGGAGCTTCCGCGTGGGGCTGGCCCTGTCGGTGCTCGGTGGGTTGGGGGTGGTGGTGGGTTCACGGCGGCGCGTCGGGGCATGACAGCGCAGTGGGCGTTCGTCGCGAATGGTCCGAAGATGCGCCCGGCGGTTCCACCCTTCCTCGCGGGGCGTTCACATGATGGAGCTGGAAGACCTCACGGCGTTCGAGCAGCACCTGGCCGGAGGCCGGAGCCTCGCCAACGTCATCCTCCAGGGCCTGGACCTGACGGCGTGGAGCGACGCGCTGCTGCGCTCGGACCTTACCGGCACCGTCTTCCTGGGCTGCCTCTTGGACGCGAAGACCCTGCTGCGGGTGGTGGAGCAGGGCGCCATGGTGTTCCCGCCGTTCTCGGGCCTGCCCTATTCGCCCTACCGGGGCAGTCTCTACACGCCGGAGGAGCTGTACGCGGGCTTCGACCCCGCGCACCCCGACACCTATGCGGATACGCCGGATGCCCGCATCTACGCGCACTGGAACTCGCGCGGCGGGGCGAACCCTCCGTCCCTGCTGGAGACCCTGGCGCAGCGGCTGCACGACCACGCCATCAGCGATGCCCTGGAAGATGTGCTCCAGCACGAGGGCCGGCCCCGCAGGGTCGTGGCCATCATGGGCGGACACTCCATGCTGCGCGGCGCTCCGGACTACCGCTCCGTGGCGGAGCTGGCCCGTGCCCTGGCGCGCCGGGGCTTCTTCCTGGTGAGCGGTGGCGGTCCGGGCGCCATGGAAGCCACGCACCTGGGCGCGTGGTTCGCCGGGCGGAGTGATGGCGACCTGGACGCGGCGCTCGCGCTGCTGTCCCAGGCCCCGTCCTACAAGGACCGTGAATGGCTGGCTCGGGCCTTCGAGGTGCGCGCGGCCTGGCCGATGCGCGACGAGGACCGCGCCCTGGGGGACAGCCTGGGCATTCCGACCTGGCTCTATGGTCACGAACCGCCCAATCCGTTCGCCACGCGCATCGCCAAGTACTTCGCCAACAGCGTGCGCGAGGAGGGCCTGCTCACCATCGCGCGGGGCGGCGTCGTCTACTCCCCCGGCAGCGCCGGCACCGTGCAGGAGATCTTCCAGGACGCCTGCCAGAACCACTACAACACGGTGGGCATCATCAGCCCGATGCTCTTCCTGGGCCGCGAGTTCTGGACGCAGACCCGACCGGTGTATCCGCTGCTGGAGCACCTGGCGCGGGGGCACGAGTACGCGCGCCACCTGCTGCTCACGGACTCGCAGGAGGACATCGTCCAGGCGCTCGTGCGTTTTGATCAGGAGCGCGAAGGCCAATTCAAGGTGGGCTGAGCCTGTTCAACCCTTCCTCCCGACCCGCCCCCGTCTGTTGGCTCGTGTCGGAAGTGATTCACGGGGCCGCTGGCTTCATGGGCGCCAGGGACATTCTCAGGTTCTCCAGGAACTCGCCGAGGACCTGGACACTCCGGGGGTCGAGTGGAACCGCCGTCTGGTGCCCGTCCCGTGACTCGAGGGGCTGTGGGCGCAAGGGCAACAGAATGTGGCCAGCGGAGTTGATGGCCTCAATATGCTCAAGGGTCTCGAATTGTCCGCAGAAGACGACCAGCCCCTGTTTGATGGGGAACCAAGCCTTGCCCGAATCGATCAGGACGAGCAGCTGAGAATACTCCGTGACCTTGCCTATCTTCTTCTTGATGTCCTCGGCGGCTGTCTGCGCGCTGGTGTCGATCCCTTCGGTGAAGATGGCATCCCCCACGGCGACAGCCAGCTGGTCGCCACGCCGGAGTTCAAACCAGAAGTCAGGCTCCCTCGGTCCCTGGCGGGAGTAGAGGCCGCTGGGCGTTTCGTGGGCGTGGGCGGGAACTTCCTTCTCCCAGGGATTGACTTTGGCCCCTTTGGGAAACCTGGGGTGGTAGTGGGCTGGGCGCTCGTACCATAAGGTGAGCGTCTCCTGGTCTTCCTCGCGCGTGAAGACAATGGGGCTGTCTCGCCGCAATTCCAGTTCGAAGATGTCCTCGCGGATCAACTCCGAGAGTCGGAAGCGGGGGGTGTATCCGAGTGCGCGCAGGGCGGAGAAGATCGCGAGGATGCACCAGTATTCGTAGAGCGTGGATGCTCGCCGGGATCCCAGGGCACTGAGCAGTTCTTGACTGGAGAAAGCCAGTTGTTGGTGGCCGAAGGCCCTGTGCCAGCGGATGACCCGGAAGTAGTCGGGGTGGTGCCGGATGCTGGGGGTGACATGGGGGATACGGCCTCGCGTCATCGCCGCATGACGAGGCCCGGGCAGCTTGCTCCGCGTGCGTTCGAGGAACAGGGCGCGATCCCGCGCGGTGTCCGCCATCCGCTTGCTGTGCTCATGCAGTTCCTGCGCTTCCTGCATGGCGGGGTGCGGTCGTTCCACCTTCTCCTTCCCTTGATTACTGTAATAACGGACGTCCTTGTAGCTCTCGCGGATCGAGTCCGCGTTCCTCATTGTTGCTTCCGCGCGTCGACGGATGTGATTCAGGGTGGCGATAAGGCGCTCGACCGTCATGGCCACCAACTGGTTCTCGTAGATGTCCGTATGTCGGATGGGTTCGGGCAGTCCGTTCTCGTCTCCTTGTGGTCGTTGGGGTGGGGGAGGACGGAATTCGGCACGTGGGGCCCGCGTGATGCGGCCGAGGCTTCCAGCGAACTCCTCCCATTCCTGCTCCATCTGGGCCATGGCCGTGGCAGGCGAGAACCTGGGCGACCGATGTGCCAGCCCCCCCACGTGCGGGTGCTCGGAACTCAACCAGTCATTGACGAGCGAGTCCGCCACCAGACGCACGTCCTCGAACAGAGAGGCCCACTGCTCCTGATTCAGACGACTGGGGACGATGCGGACGAAGAACTCGACAAAGGGTTGCTGTGACTGGGGAGGCGTGATGCGCAGGTGGAGCGAGCCATAGGCCACCTTTCCCATGTCCGCGAAGGGCGTCCAGATGAAGTGGGCCTTGCCAGCTTCGAGCTGACGTATCGTCCCCCTGCACTTCAGGTGCTTGGGCTCCAGGAGATGCGCGTTGCGCCCGACCAGTTCGAGCTGGATGCCCTCATTTTCCGGCACCTCATACGTCTTGACGCCTGGCTGGAGAGGGGTCCAGTCGGCGTCACTGTCCTTCTTCACCTGCAAGTACAGCTCGCTCATGATGGCTAGGCCCAGAAGGTGACGAACTGCTCGAATCCGAGCTGCTTGAGCATTCGATCCAGACGGCGGGCGGAGCGGTGGAGTTGGTGTTTCTTCAGAACCGTGGCGAGCTCCTCGAGCATCTCATTCAGGCGCACGTCGCCTCGGATCTTCGGGAGGATTCGCTGCTGGACCTGGAGGTCGATGGCGTCCTTGCGCCCCACGGTGCCCTTCAGGCGTTCCGCGTAGTGAACGAAGAGGGCGATGTCCTGGATGATGCGGTGGCCAATGGGGATGGACAGCCTTACCTGCTTCGTCTCCTTGGAGGGGCCCTCGGCGGCGGCGTCCTGGGGGGCCGCCTCGCGGCGGGCCATGACCTCCCAGATCTCGCGAACCTCTTCCGGGACCTCCAGCATCTCCTCGGCCTTCTGCCATTCCCGAAGCGTTTCGAGGGACAGGTGGAATTCCGGAGCGCTTCGCATGCGCTTGCGTGATGAGGGGATGCGTTCCTTGGGCGCCTGCGCCTCGACCTCGATGACGTTGACGCGGTCCACGACCTTGTCGCTGAGAACTTGCGTGCTTTCGTCGACGTTGATGGTCCCATAGAGACGCAGCAGCGAGACGTTGTCACTCATGGGCAGTTGGATGGGCTCGGTCCTGGCCCCGTCCTCGTGGACCCAGAGCTGCCCATCGCTTTCCATGGCGGAGAGGAACTGCGCGAAGTAGTACTCGACATGGGCGAGATTCATCTCGTCCAGAAGCACATGGTAGAGGCGGTCCGACGGCGCGTCTCGCAGCATCTGGTAGAAGCGGGTGGGCTGGAAGCCGTGGGCATCCCGGCGACCAAAGAGGAAGCGGCTGTCGGTCCAGTTCGCCTCCACCGCGAGCCGCAGGGCATCTTGTCCGTCGAGTGACCCGCCACAGGCTCCGAACATGAGCTGCGCGAGCGCGGACTTTCCGACGCCGGAGGGGCCCGCTAGCACCACGAAGGGGCGCACCTTCAGCGACAGGTACGTGGTCTCGAGCAACTCCCGCGAGAACTCGAACCCCGCGTCGTAGCAGGTTTTTTCCAGGTGTCCGATGAAGTCCAGCTCGCTTCCCGTGAAGGGCTTGCCCGTGCGCTCACGCGTCCTCCGGGCTGCGTCCAGGAGCTTGGTGGCTTCATTGGACGTTGGAGGCGGCGGCTTCAGCATGGAGATGAGATTGTCCAGGATGCCTTGCAGCTCTGACATCGCTCCGGGGGGTGGGGCTTCGGGCGGTGG
>NZ_RAWD01000080.1:0-30575 GCF_003612065.1 Corallococcus sp. CA047B | reverse complement strand
AACATCCCCCGTGCGATTCATCCTGCTCACCCTCCTGTGCCTGGTGCCCGGCCTCGCGCGCGCCCAGGCCGAGGAACTCGAGAACCCCGGCACCGTCTCCGCGGTGCAGGACCGCCTCTACCGCATGCACCACGAGCTGACGCTCGGCGTGGGCGTGCTGCCCGCGGACGCCTACTACAAGGGGCTCATCGGCACCGTCGGCTACACGTACCACTTCAGTGACAGCTTCGCGTGGCAGGTGGGCCGCGGCACGTACAGCTACAACGTGCAGACCAGCCTGCGCCGCCAGTTGGAGCGCGACTTCGACGTCTCCCCCACCAACACCGCCTTCGAGGATCAGGTGCAGTGGATGGTGGGCTCCGACCTGATGTGGAGCCCGCTGTACGGCAAGACGTCCTTCCTCAACACCAACGTCATCCACTTCGAGGTCTTCCTCCTGGGTGGCGGCACGGTGGTGAAGGTGGAGCGCAGCGACGGCTTCCGGCCCGCCATCAACCTGGGCCTGGGCCTGCGCGTGTTCTCCAGCCGCAACGTGTCCTTCCGTCTGGACGTGACGAACAACACCGTCTTCGCGGGTGCGTCGCGCATCGTCAACGTGCCCACCGTGCAGTTGGGCACGGCCTTCAACTTCGGCGCCACGGAATGACGTCCCGCCCGCTCATCGTCGCCGCGCTCACCAGCGCCGCGCTCTTCGTGTTCCCAACGGCCGCCCGCGCCGCCCCGGACGCGGGCGTGCCGCCCATGCCCCCCGCGCCCGCCACCGCGAAGCCCGGCACCCCTCCGGGCACCGCGGACGCGGGCACGCTCCCCACGGACGCGGGCACCGCCGCCGCGCCCGCCGGACCCGCCAAGGCCGCCGTGGCGGAGGCCCCGCCTCCCCCGCCCCAGAAGGTGCCGCCGGAGACCTTCGACAACGCCCTCAAGGCGTACTTCGACGGCAAGCCGCGCGACGCAGCGGGCCCGCTGTACGCGTGGCTCCAGGCCACGCCCCGCACGGACGACAACTACGCGTGGGGCCAGTACTTCCTCGCCAAGAGCCTCATCGACCTGGGCCTCACCCACGCGGGCGCCACGTACCTGGCGCGCATCGCCCGCGAGCGCACCAACCCCAACGTGCTGCCGCGCGCGCTGGACGCGCTCAAGGACCTGACGGACCGGCCTCACGACGAGGTGATGATCGACGAGCAGGTCTTCGGCGCGCTGGACCTGGGCTTCCTGCCGGAGGAGACGGGCGCGTACGCGCACTACCAGCAGGGCCTGGTGGACCTGCGCGTGGGCAACGAGCGCTGGGCCGGCACGCACTTCTCCAAGCTGCCGGAGACGAGCGCAGAAGCGAGCCGCGCGAAGTTCGCCCTGCTCGTCACCCGCTTGAAGCAGGTGAAGGATCCACCGGATGAGATGGTGAAGGACTTCCTGTCGCTGTCCGAGGACGAGAAGCTCACCCGCGAGTCTCGCAACGAGGCCGCCCTCGCGGTGGCCCGCCTGCGCTACGAGCGCAAGGACTATCCCGGAGCGCTGGACGCGTACGGCAAGGTGAAGCTGCCGCAGTTGGATCCGGGCCGCGCGAGCCTCTACCTGGAAGAGGCGTGGACCCGCTACAAGCTGGGCGACCTGCGCGCGTCCCTGGGCATCCTCACCACCCTGGACGCGCCGTCCTTCCGCGACGAGTTCCTGCCGGACAAGTACCTGCTGCGCGCGCTCATCTTCCGCGACCTGTGCCACTACCTGCCCGCCAAGCGCGCGGCGAAGGAGCTGACGCGCCGGTACGCGGACTCGCTGGAGTCCGTGCGCGCCCGCGACGACCTGAGCCAGGACGTGCGCCTGCGCCGCGCCGCCAACTCGCACGGCGGCACGAAGCGCGCCGCCCGGTTCGTGGCCCTGCTGGACCTGGAGGGAGAGCGCCTGGGCCGCTACGCCGGCAGCTTCGGTGACCGGCTCTTCGGTCACCTGACGCGGCTGTATGACCTGTCCCACGCGGAGGGCGTGCGCGTGTACGACGCCCGGCTCGCGGAGGCCGTGCGCCAGGAGGCGGACACGCTGCTGCGCGCCGCCGAACAGGTGCGCCTGATGGAGTACGAGGTGGGCCTGAAGCTGTACGAGCGCGTGAAGAAGGGCGCCCAGGTGGTCGCCGCCGAGGAAGAGGAAATGCTGTCCCCCGCGCAGGTCGCCTTCCGCTTCGACAACGAATACTGGAACGACGAGCTCAAGTCCTACCGGGTCCGCATCGAGAGCCGTTGCATCGAGGAAACCCCATGACCGGCCCGTTCACCGGCCTCATCACCGCCGCGATGCTCGCGGCCGCAGCTCCTGGCGCCGCCGGCCGCGTCGGGCCCAACCTCAACCCCATCGTCTCCAAGGCGAAGGAGCGCGACGAGCTCATCACCAAGCTCAAGCGCGACATCTTCAAGGTGGACCGCTCCATCGGGGAGACGGAGAAGCTCATCTCCAAGAGCCGCAACGCCCCGTACCTCCCGGACCTGCAGTTCCGGCTGGCGGAGCTGTACGTGGAGAAGAGCCGCTACGTGTACTACCTCCAGGCCGAGGAGCGGCCGGAGGGCGCGTCGGGCGCCATCGTCTCCCCGGAGACGCGCCTGATGAAGCAGAAGGCGGTGCAGATGTACTACCGCCTGCTGCGCGAGTACCCGGACTTCAAGGACGGCGACCAGGTGACGTTCTACCTGGCGCACGAGCAGCGCGAACTGGGCCAGTTCGACGAGATGCTCAAGACGCTGGGGGATTTGACGCGCAAGTTCCCCAACAGCCCGCTGCGGCTGGAAGCCGAACAGATTCTCGGCGACCACTTCTTCGACAAGGCGGACCTCGTCGAGGCGGAGCGGCACTACCAAGCCATCCTGGAGCTGCCGCCGTCGCCGGTGCACGACCTGGCCCGCTACAAGATGGGCTGGATCCGCGTGAACCAGGCCAAGCACGCGGAGGCCGTCACGTTCTTCGAGGCGGCGGCCGCCAGCGCGCCCCTGCCCGGCGTGGACGTGAAGAAGGCGCTCAACGTCAAGCGAGAGGCGCTGCTGGACCTCGTGTACAGCTACACGGAGGCCAAGCCCCCCAAGGGCGCGCTCAACTACTTCGAGAAGCTCAGCGACAGCCGCGCCACGTACGCGCTCGCGCTGGACAAGCTGGGCAACCGCTACTTCATCAAGCAGCAGTACGAGTGGGCCATCCCCACGCTGCGCAAGCTGATGGAAGTGCAGCCGGATCCGGAGCTGGACCTGGAGCGCGGCCAGAAGCTGTACGACTCGCTCAAGGCCGCCAAGGGCAAGGTGGTGCCGGAGCCGGAGGACATCCGCTTCCTGGTGCGCGCCGCGGTGCAGAGCAAGACGGACCCGGAGCTCGCGGACACGGACCGCAAGAAGCAGCTCGTGGAGCTGGAGGAGATGGCGCGCGACCTGTCCACCCAGGTGCACCTGGCCGCGCAGAAGAAGGACGAGCGCGACCTGTACGTGAAGGCCGCGCAGGCCTACCGCGAGTACCTGGGGCTGTTCCGGCCAGACCAGTACGTGCGTCCCATCATGAAGAACCGCGCGGACGCGCTCTTCGCGGCCAAGGAGTTCCCGGACGCCGCGCGCCAGTTCGAGGAGCTGGCCCGCTACGAGGACAAGGCCAAGGCGAAGGACGACAAGGCGGTGGACGCGGCCATGTACGGCGCGCTGCTGGCCCACTTCTCCACGCTCAAGCCGGAAGAGGCCCTCAAGCGCAACGCCTTTGAAGTCGCCGACGCGCGGCAGGCCCTGAAGCTCCTGGGCGCCAACTACGTGTCGCGCTACCCGCAGAGCCCGCATGTGCTGGACGTGAAGTTCAACATCGCGCGCGCCTACTACGAGGACGGCGACTACCCGAAGGCATCAGAGCTGTTCACCGCGTTCGCGCTGGCGCATCCGCAGTACAAGGACGCGCCCGTGGCCGGCAATCTGGCGCTGGACAGCCTGCGGCAGGTGAACGACTTCAAGAAGCTGGACGAGACGGGGCGCAAGTTCCTCGCGTCGTCGCTGCCGGCGAACTTCCGCGGGGAGGTGCAGAAGATCCTCACGCAGAGCAAGTCCGAGGCGCTGGACGAGCTGGCCCTGCAGAGCGCGCAAGAGACGGGCGACGTCATCTCCGGCCTGATGAAGGTCGCGGACGAGAACAAGAACACCGACATCGGCGAGAAGGCGCTCTATGGCGCGTTCACCGCGGCGCGCGAGAAGCGCGACCTGCCCCGCGAGCGCGAGCTGGGCACGAAGCTGGTGCAGTCCTATCCGAAGAGCCAGTACCTGTCGGACGTGCTCTTGACGCTGGGTCGGCACTCGGCCGAAGCGGCGGCCTTCACGGAAGCGGCTGGCTGGTTCGAACAGGTGGGCCAGAAGCTGGGCGGCGACCTGGCGGCGGTGGACGGCTGGATGGCCGGCGCGCGGCTGCGGCTGGCGCTGGGTGAGTACAAGGAAGCGTCCCGCAACCTGGAGACGGCGGCGGAAGCGGCCGGTGCTCGCAAGGGCGAGGTGCTGTCGCTGCTCGCCGAGACGCGCCTGAAGCAGAAGGACTACGCGCGGGCGAAGTCGACCGCGGAGTCCGCGCTGCGGCTGGACAAGAACAACGTGGCGGCCGCCGCGGTGCTCGCCGAGGTGCAGGCGGCGACCGCGCCCACGGCGAGCCCCGACGCGCTCATCACCACCCTCACCGCCGCGGTGCAGGGCCCCAACGGCCAGTCGGAAGAGGCGGCCAAGGGGCTGTGGTACCTGGGGGAGATCCTCTACCGCGGCTACAAGGACCTGCCCGCCGACAAGGTGGAGGAGAAGGTCGCCGCGCTCCAGGCCATGGAGGGCGTGTACACGCAGGCCGCGTCGCTCGGGTATCCGGAGTGGGCGGTGGCGTCGCTGTGGAAGATTGCCCTCGCGTACGGCCACATCGCGGACGTGGTGGACCAGACGCCGGTGCCGGGCGGACTGTCCGCCGCGGAGACCAAGCAGTTCCAGGACGCGGTGAAGCAGCAGGTGGGACCGCTCAAGGCGCGCTCGGACGACGCCTTCAAGGCGTGCCTGTCCCGCGCGGAGTCGCTGGAGGTCTTCAACGCGGCGGTCCTGGGCTGCCGCAACCGCACGGACGTGGCCTCGCTGCCCGTGCCTGCGCCGGCCGCGCCCACGCAGCCCGCGGCGCTGGAGGACCTGCGCAAGAAGGCGGAGAAGGTGCTGTCCGCCGAAGCGCTGGAGGCCCTGGGCATGGGCTACCTGGACGCGCACCAGTACGGCATGGCGCAGCTCACCTTCGGCCGCGTGACGGAGCTGCAGGACACGCGCGCCTCCGCGCACGCCGCGCTGGGCTGGGCCATGCTCAACCTGGGCGACGCGATGGGCGCCCGGGCCGCGTACGCCAAGGCGCTGGAAGCGGACCCCACCTACGACAAGGCCCGCCTCAACCTGGCCGCGCTGCGCTGCCGCTTCGGCGACACGGACGGCGCGCGCCGCGAGCTGGCCGTGCTCAAGGACATGGGCACGCTCAACGGTCCGGACGTGGACGCGGGCTGGAAGGCGTGCAAGTGAGCGCGCGCCTTCGCTTCATCGCTCCGGCGCTGTTCGCGCTCGCCGCCGCCGCGTGTGGCGACGGCGAGGGCGGCGCGCTGGAGGGCAGCGTGACGCCGCTGTTGGACCTGCGCTACCAGCGGGCCGAGGCGCGGCTGGCGGAGGGCTCGCTGGCGGTGAGCTTCGTGGAAACGCAGGGCACCGGGCAGGACGTGGTGCTCAAGGTGAGCGCGCGCGTGGCGGACATGCTGCCGGAGGACCCGGAGTACGCGGGCTCGCTGGACATCGACCTGGCCGAACCCCTGGAGGACGGCTCGCAGCGGGGCAGCGTGGACCGCAGCGTGCTGGATGAGCCGGTGCGCCCCTTCCCGCTGCTGGCGCGCGGCAACCTCTTCGTGAAGTCCCTTCCGAAAACCCCCGGTGACCGCGTGTCGGGCGAGTTCAACGTGACCTTCGTCAACGGCACCGACGTCTACTCCGGCCGCACCATCTTCGGCCGCTTCGAGGCGACCGCTCCATGAAGCGCACCCTGCTGTTAAGCCTGACCCTCCTGGCCTCCGCCTGCGGCCCGCGCTACGGCATGCGCGTGCCGGACTCGCTGGTGCAGAAGCTGCCGTACGAGACGCGCATCGAACTGCTGGAGTCGGAGAACGACCTGGCGCTGGCCATCGACCGCGTGGACGAGGCGGACAACGAGGTCAACCGCGCGCGGGAGAACATCCGCCGGGCGAAGTCCCGCCAGGAGGCCGCAGAGGACGAGGAGGACCGCGCCCCGGACGCGTCGTCGCGCGAGGTGGCGCAGCTGGCCATCGCGGAGTCCGAGTCCCGCGTGGAGTTCCTGCGCGCGCACCAGCGCCTCAACGTGGGCCTGCGCGACGTGGAGAAGCTGGCGCTGCGGTGCGCGTTCGCGAAGTTCGAGCTGGCGCGACTCACCGCGGCACGCAAGGCGAAGGTGCAGGGCAGTGAACGCCTGGAGGTCAAGGAGTACGAGGAGCAGGTGTCCGAGTGTGAAGCGGCCGTGAAGGAAGAGCGCGCGGCGCTTGCGGAGGACACCAAGGAAGCGCAGACCGCGAAGGAAGCCTGGGAAACGAAGAAAGCCGCCCTCGCAAAGAAGACCTTCGACGCACGCGCCAGCCCCTACGTGGAGAACCTGTGATGACGAACGCCACCGTCCTCATCCTCCAGTTGCTCGCTGCCCAGGCCCCGGCTCCGCAGGCCGCGCCTCCAGAGAAGCCCGCCATCGCCGCCCCGCGCGCGGACAAGCTGCCGGACGACCCGGACGCGCTCTACAAGCTGGGCACTGCCTTCCTGTCGCAGAACCAGCCGCGCCGCGCGGTGGCCCCGCTGACGAAGCTGGTGAGCCTGACGCCGGACGGCGCGCCGGCGAGGGTGGCCCTGGCGCGCGCCCTGCGGCTGTCGGGTGACGTGGACAAGGCGAAGGCGGTGCTGGACGCGGCGCTGGCGGCCCTGCCGGAAGAGGCCACGCTGCGCTCGGAGCGCGGCCTGCTGGCGCGCATCCAGGACGACACGGACGAGGCCATCACCCAGTACTCGGTGGCGACGGAGCTGGCGCCGCAGGACGCGGAGCTGCGCTTCAACCTGGGAGAGGTGCTCCAGCGCGCCAACCGCACGGACGACGCCATCGAGGCGTACCGCGAGGCGCTGAAGCTGGACGGCACGCTGCAGGTCGCGCGGTTGAACCTGGGCAAGGCGCTGGCGGAGAAGGGCCAGAACGCGGAGGCCAAGGAGACGCTGCGCGAGGTGCTGCGCCAGAACGCCGGCGACGCGGAGGCGCACTACAACCTGGGCGTCATCCTGATGCGGGAGAACGACGCGACGGGTGCGTTCGCGGAGTATCAGGCCGCCATCAAGGCGGACCCCAAGCACGCGCGGGCGCAGAACAACCTGGGCGTGGTGCTGGACGGCCAGGGCAACGCGCGCAAGGCGGCGGAGGCCTTCACGCGCGCCATCGCGTTGGATCCGAAGTACGCGGAGGCGCACTTCAACCTGGGGCTCTCGTGCTTCCAGTTGGGGGAGAACGCGAAGGCGACGCGCGCGTTCGAGAAGGCGCTGCTCTTGGAGCCCCGCCGTTCGAGCGGCCCGTACACGCAGCTGGGCCTGCTCTACCTCGCGCAGGGCAAGAAGACGCAGGCGGTGTCCGCGTTCCAGAAGGCCATCGAGAAGAGCGCCGACGACGGCAAGAAGACGACGGAGGCGTACCAGGGGCTCGCGCGCGCGTACCTGGGGCTGGGCAAGGTGGACGAGGCGGTGGCCACGCTGAAGACGGCGGTGGAGACCTTCCCGGACGAGCCCGGCACCCGCTCCGGCTACGGCGACGCGCTCCGGGCCAAGGGCGACCTGGACGGCGCCATCGCGCAGTACACGGAGAGCCTGAGGCTCGCGCCCACGACGGAGAACCGGCTGGTGCTCGCGGAGGCCTACGCGAAGAAGCACGTGGGCGCGCAGGCGCGGCCCCTCTACGAGGCGGTGCTCAAGGAGGATCCGAACCACCGCGGGGCGAAGCTGGGGCTCGCGGACCTGCTGCTGGCCATGGGCGACTACGTGGCGGCGGAGAAGCTGTTGACGCCCGCCACGGGCGAGGAGCCGGACACGGGCGCGCTCGCGCGGCTGGGCATCCTGCACTCGCGGCGCGGCAGGCCGGACCTGGCCGTGCCGGAGCTGGAGCTGGTGGTGGCGAAGGACCCCGCGCAGTTGGAGGCGCGCGCGGAGCTGGGCTTCCTGTACCTGCGTGGCGGTGACGAGTCCAAGGCGGTGCAGGTGCTGAGCGACCTGTTGGCCGTGGAGCCGCGCAACTCGCTGGGTCTGCTGTACCTGGGCCACACGCTGTACCGGCAGGGCAAGCCGAAGGACGCGGAGAAGTCCTTCCGGGGCGCGTCGCAGGTGGATCCCGTCGCGGGTGAGCCGCACTTCGCGCTGGCGCAGCTGCTGGAGTCCACGGGCCGCAAGGACGAGGCGAAGAAGGAGTACGCGGAGGCGGTGCGGCTCCAGCCCGACCACGCGGACGCGAAGACGGCGTTGCAGAAGCTCGTCGCCTCCGACGTGCCTTGACGTTTCAGCCGGGAAGCTTCCCTGCTCCTGGAGTCGTTCCCTCCAGGAGGAGGCACGTCATGAAGGGCGGCGGACTCCGTGTCGCTCAACCTGGGGACGGCGTCGTTCTCGTTCGGCGCGCGCGTGCGCGTGACGCTCGCGGAGCTGAGCATTGAGCCAGCGGCTCACTCGCGGGCCCGCATGAAGCCTTCGGGCAGCGGCGGGCCCGTGGGCGTGGGCCGGGGTCCTTCCACGGGCGTGCGGCCAAAGCGGTAGCGGGCCTCCGCGTGGACGCCGAAGGCTTCGCCCTCCGCGCTCGCCAGCAGCACGAGGTCTTCTTCGGGACTCGTGCCTTCGGGGAGCGCCAACGTCCAGGGGACCTCCTGGACGTCCACGCCCAGCACGATGGGCGACGAGGGCCCGTCCTGGAGGAGGGTTCGCGACGGCACGCGCAGCGACACCTCCACCGGCGCGGTGAAGCCCGGGCTGCGCTCCAGCCGGGCGATGAGCTTCACCGTGCCCGCGCTGGATTCCACCACCCGCCAGGAGACGTGCAGGGGCGCGGGGACGCGGGCCGTGGTCGCGGGCAGGGTCGGCGGAGGCTGGAGGTCGTCCGCCTCCGTGGCTTCTTCACCTGGGGCCTGTGCGAGCACCGTGATGGGCGGAGATGAGACAGGGGCGTTCGTCTTCACCGGAGCGGCCTTGGGGTGCGGGCCTGTGCGTGACGGCGTGTCCCGTGACAAGTCCGGGTGGGCAGTCGCCCCGGTGGCGTGAGCGGAGGCACGGGGGGCCTGGGCGCTTCGGTGGGGCACCTCTTCGGTGGGAGTCGACAGGTCGGAAGCACGGGGCAACTTCTTGCGCCGCACGCGGTCCACGCCCGAAGCCATCCCCGCAGACAGCGCTCCGATGAGGGCCAGGGCCAGCACGGCCCCTGCCATCCGTCTTCGAAACTTCGAGCGTGGCAGCTTCATGGGCACAGGGGCTCGTGGCTGGGATAGGGGAAGGCGATGGTGGGCTCGGTCGCCGCGTCCACCCGGGCACTGGGGAAGCCCGTGCACACCAACGCATCCAGGAAGTCCGCGAGGCACGGTGACGGCTTGCCCGTGTCCACCACCTCCGAGAGCACGCCCCGCTCATCCCGGCTCCAGGTGTGTCGGGTGTAGCCGCGCGCCCAGGGGGCACGGTTCATCGCGGGCGAGGAGAGCGCGTCGTACAGCGGCTGGCTTGACGCGGTGCTGGTGGCCGCGCGGTAGAGGATGGCCGCCACTTCGTTCTCATCCACGGACTGGAGCAGGCCGTCCTCCGGATGGGGCCGGGGCCAAGCGCTCACCGATGAAGCACGCGCGGACAGGTCCACCCAGAACATCGTCCCGCCCTGCCGGTCGTAGTAGCGCGGACTGCGTCGGGCATCGGCGCTGAACCATGTGGCCCAGCCCTCGCTCCACGCCTGTCCCGGGAAGGTGGGCACGCCCACGTAGTGCGGGCCACCTTCGTCGGGGCTGGTGCCCCGGCTGGCCATCACCCAGTGCCCCAGCTCATGCATCACCATCGCGTCCGACCACCACGCCGCATCCGAGTCCCCGGGCAGCCATACCTGCGCGTCCCACCTGCGCCCCACCGCCTTCACGGGCCAGCGCGCGAAGCACGCACCGCACGACCAGGACGTGCCGAAGCCCAGCCACGCCACCACGGGCAATCCGTCCTTCCCACCGTAGCGCTCGCGCATCCGGCGCCACGCCGTGCCCAACACGTCGAACACGGCCGCCGCACCTGAACCCTCGGGCTCGGTGAGGGTGAAGGACGACTGTTGCGACAGCTCGCGCGTCGTGCGCGTCCAGCTCCAGATGCGGGCCGCTTCGCCCGGCGGCGTCTGCACCCGTTGCTCGCCAGGAAGGCCCGGGTCCGCCACCGCGTAGGCCACCGCGCCGTCGCGCCCCTGCCCCGCCGCGTACACGACGATGCGGTCGTCATCGGCGGAGGACGCGGACACCTTCAACGTGTAGCGGCCCGCTTCGTCCGTCACCTGCGAGTCCAGCAGCGTGTCGCCCTGGAAGGACACGATGAGGAAACCCCGAGCGGGGACGAGCTCCGTCTCGGAGGTCCACGTCCGGAACGCCGCATCCGGGAAGCGGCGGGCGTAGTGCACCGCACCGCTCAGCGTGGGGCCCGGTGCGCCGCAGAAGCCCCGGCCCGGCGCGGCTTCGCAGCCGGCGTCACAGGCGCGCGCGGCCCACTGGCCGCTCGTGCACACCTCCCACGTCCGAGCCTCCGTGCAGCGCGAGACGCCATCGACGCACGCAAGCCCCGCGACACAGGCGACCGTGGGCGTCTCGACACAGGCGGAGTCCTCGCCGCAGTCTTCCCGGTGCACGGCGCCGCCTTCACACCGCTCCAGCACTCGGGGCCCCAGACACCGGCCCTGCGAGGGAAGCTGATCACACGCCAGCGCGGGCCGGAGCGCTTCGTCGGGCAGGCTGGAGACACAGGCCGCGCAGGCCGCGCCCTCACAGTCGCGAGCACAGGGCGTCAGCTCCACGCCGGAGTCACAGCCCAGGCCCACGAACGCCCAGACGAACACCCATGTCAGCCACCGCGCCAGAAGCCCGCGTCCCACCTGGAGGAAACCTCTTTCAAGCCAGCGCGCCGCGCCGTGGCTGGATGCCCGGTGAGGACACCACGCACGGTGCACTGTGAGCAGAGGCAGGCGGCCTACGCCCTCCCTGCTCGCTCGCTCATCCCTCCAGTCATCAACGTACGGGAGGCTCCGCGCGCGCGAGGAACGCGGCCAGCAATGCCTGTCGCTCCGTAGCGTCCAGCACCGCATCCAGCGCGGGAAACAGGTACGTCTCCTCGCGCAGCGAGTGGTGGTGCTCCAGGTGCTTGAACGTGCTCTCCATGTCGAACACCCGCAGCACCGCGCGGCGGTAGTCCGGCGCCGCCGGATCCAGGGCGTCCACCGCGTCCTGACACTTCACCAGCAGTTCGAGCATGCGCTGGTGCTCACCGGTGAAGAGCTCCGGCGCGGCCCCGCGAATCCTTCCGGCCCGGGGCAGCTCGGGCAGCAGCAACGCCTCCTCCGCCTCCAGGTGCCGCGTGAGGTCCTCGCGGTAACGCGACAGCCGCTCACGGGCCACCGGCAGGTCCATGCCCATCAGCGCTTCCTGATGCAGCAGGAACAGCTCCTCCAGTTCGCGGTGGAGCGCGCCAAGGCTGACGAAGTCGGAGGGCACGGACATCGCTCGCGACGCGCCTTCAGTGCACCTTGTCGTCGCGGGCGACCGTCTCACGGACCACGCGGGGACGCGGCGTCACCATGCGGGCCACGCCGGAGAAGAGCTGGTCCTCCGTGTAGACCTTGCGCACGCGGCGCTTCGCCATGCGCGGGTGATACGCGGGGCCCGGACGCTCCAGCCATTGCAGCACGCGCACCTCACCCGAGTGGGCCAGGGCGGCGAGCAGCGCCTCCGGACACACCTTGAGGTAGCGCCGCACCAGGGGCCGCAGCCGGCGACCGAAATCATCTCCCAGCTTCGCGTGGCGGCGGCCCGCGTGCAGCGTGCCGTCGAAGCGGCGCGACATGTGGAAGAGCTCGTGCATCAGCGTCTCCAGCCGCGCCTTCGCCGTGGAGCCCCGGAAGAAGAGAGGCCGCAGGGTGATGCAGTACAGCATCCGCCGACCCCGGATGCGCACCACCGGCTTGCGCCGGCCCGCCTTGTCGATGCTCTTGCCGCCCTTGAAGCACAGCGGCTTCACCGTGCCGCGCGACGCGCGCCGGGCCTCGCCCGCGACCACCAGGATGCGGCCCACCTTCACGTGCCGGAACTCGGGCATGCGGGCGGCGATGTCCCGGATGAGGGAGCGCAAGGTCCGGTTGAAGTTGGGACGTCGGGGAGCCACGGTTGGTGGACAGTCTAGCGGAAAACCCCTTGGGGCCAGCCCCCCGCCTCCCCAGAATGTCCAACGTGAATCGCTCGACCTGCCGGCTGTCCGTGGTGTCCCTGGTGTTCGCCCTCCTCGCCGGGTGTGCTTCCGCCCCGGTCCGCTCCGGCGGCCCCCCCGCCCTCACGGCGCAGGAGACCGCCGTGGTGTCCCAGGGACTCACCGATGCCACGGTGCGCTACACCGGCCAGGTGACGGGCACCGCCAACGGCGTGATTGAGCGCGCCGACTACGAGCTGGTCTCCGATGGGCAGGTCATCAAGACGGGCACCGCGAAGCTGGGCATCCCGTTCGCGCCGGGCACGCCCGCGGACTTCTCCTTCGAGGAGCGCTCCTCCTACGTGAAGAGCCCCGAGGACCTCACCCGCCTGAGCGCCCAGGGCGGCACGGTGCTCATCGCCCTGCGCGGCACGCTGGTGGTGCGCACTGGCGACACCGAGGACACCCTGCCCTTCGCCGCCAGCCGCGCCGTGCGCGTGCCCCGGCTGCCGGAGGTCATCGTGGAGGGCCTGGACGGCGCGCGCTATTCGCCCGAGGAGGTGCAGATCAACCTGCGCCTGGGCGTGCGCAACCCGAACCCGTTCCCGCTGCGGCTCGACTCGCTGACCTACCAGGTCTTCGTGGCGGACAAGCCGCTGGAGGAGGGCACCGTCGCCCAGGCGGACACGGTGGATGCGTCCGCGACGGGCGTGTACCCGGTGGAGGTGTCGGTGACGCAGCAGACGTGGGGTCCGGGCGTCAAGGCGCTCATCTCCAAGGGAACCCTGCCCTACAGCGTGAAGGGCGAGGTGAAGGGCCCGATGCTGCAACTGCCCTACACCCTGAAGGGTGACGTGAAGCTCAACGTGTCCCGCTAGACTGGGGCGCGCAAGTGCCCATCTACCTGTTGAGCGATGACGAGCCGGAGCTGTTTCCCCCTCCGGGCAAGGCGGACAAGAGCGGTCTACTCGCGGTGGGCGGAGACCTGCGCCCGGAGCGCCTGGTGGCCGCCTACTCGCAGGGCATCTTCCCCTGGTACAGCGAGGGGCAGCCCATCCTGTGGCACTCGCCCGACCCACGCTTCGTGCTGGAGCCGGCGAAGGTCCACGTGGGCCGCTCGCTGCGCAAGGTGATGAACCGGGGCACGTACACCGTGCGCTACGACACGGCGTTCGCGAAGGTCATCGACGCGTGCTCGCGCGTGCACCGGCCGGGGCAGGACGGCACGTGGATCACCGACGCCATGAAACAGGCGTACATCACGCTGCACGAGCTGGGGCTGGCGCACTCGGTGGAGGCGTGGGACGACGAGGTGCTGGTGGGTGGGCTGTACGGCGTGTCACTGGGCGCCGCGTACTTCGGGGAGAGCATGTTCGCGCTCGCGCCGGATGCGTCGAAGGTCGCGTTCGCCACGGCGGTGGAGCGCTTCCGGGGCTGGGGCTTCCACCTCATCGACTGCCAGGTGGAGACAGAGCACCTGGAGCGCTTCGGCGCGGAGTCCTGGCCGCGCAAGCGCTTCCTGACTGCGCTGAAGGAAGCGCTGAAGGAACCCACCCGGCGGGGCTCCTGGACGGAAGCCGGGCCTACGTAGCCGGGCTGTGCGAACCGGAGCGGACTTTTGAAGTCCTGGTGAACACAAAAACACCTCCGTAGACTGCCGGCTCCCCCACGCCTGGAGCCGCTGCGGATGGATGTCCACTACACCTGGATTGGCCCACCGCCGACGGACCGTCAGCGGGACATCGACGAGCCGAAGCGGCTGGCGGCCCGTGTGGGAACGGGCGTGAAGATCTACTTCTGGTGCCTCGACGCGCAGGTCGCGGCGTACACGCGGGACTTCGCCGCGCACCCGAACGTCACCGTGCGGGGGATGCAGGCGTTCCTGGCGGGGGCCTCGAAGACGGCCTACCGCTGGTACTACTGGTACAAGGAATCCGACGACTGGGCGGTCGCGGCAATGACAGACATCCTCAACTGGGGATTGGCCCTGGCGACGCCGCCCTCCTACCGCGCGTTCGTGAAGGACGCGTGGTCGCTCTTCCTCATGTACACCTGGGGCGGCTACGTGCTGGACGCGGGCGTGGGTCCGCACGGCGGCGGCGCGTTCGCGCTCCCGGAGCCCACGGCCTTCATGAGCCCGTCGCTGACCCAGGACGACGCGCTGATGATGCGCCGCTTCACGTTGTCGCGGCTCACGGGGTGGCAGGCGCAGGGTGACGTGACGCTCAACGACACGCGCGCGGACGAAGTCTGCGAAGCGATGCACTACGGCGCGGCGGACGACGGCGAGTCGGAGATGTGCCCTCAGTTGGAGGTCTGGATGCTGGCCAGCCCCCGTTATTCGAAGGGCGCCTGGGCGGCGCTGAAGCAGTACTGCGTCGTGTGGAAGGAGATGCAGCAGAACAACGAGCTGGTCAGCGCCAACGCGCCCCAGGTGTTCCGCTACCTCATCGCCGGCTCCGTCTACAACGGACTGACCCACGGCAATAACGGCGCGGTGCCGCGGACTTCCCTGTGGTTCTGCCAGAACGGGCAGAACGGCACCGTGGAAGTGCCGACCCTGAAACTGCGCAAGACGTATCACGGCTCCAGCGCGCACTGAGCGGTGCGCGCCGAGGCCTTGGAGCCCCTGCTATTTCTTGCAGGGCGACAGGCTGCGCTTCGCGTGGATGAGGTCCTCTTCCGTGGGGCTGCCGTAGCGCACGGACTTGGGCGTCATCTTCGGCCTCGGCGCCTTCAACTGCTGGTAGTCGTACGCGTAGAACACGCCCATCTGCCGGCTCAGGATGTAGCGCAGGCCGTTGAAGTCCCAGAGCCCACCGAACAGCACGCCGCCCGGCTTCAGCTCCTGCAACGCCGTGCTCTCCGCGTGCCGGACGAACAGCTTGGACAGGTCATCCGTGGCCCAGTTGCACGGGTTGCTGCCATTGCGGTGCAGATAGGACACCGTCAAATCAAACGCGCCCGCCGAGTCCTCGCCCCCCGTCACGCCGAAGTACTCCCACAGACGCGCGCACTCCGGCGCGGCGCAGTCCTGCGGCGGCACGTGCTCCGCGTAGTCCGGCGGGAGGCCATCCGAATCCTTGCCCGTCTGACTGCGATTGGGCCGGCGCAGCCTGCACCCCGTGGGCTCGTCCTTCTGCCGGAGCGCCACGGGCGTGCCCGACAGCCTTCCCGGCGGCAACAGCTCGCACTCCACCGCCACCTCCGCCATCAGGTACGTCTGCCGGTCCTCGTCCGTGCCCATCCGCACCGCCCACCACGCGGTCGGCGTCGCCTTGCACGCCTTCGAGTCCGCCTTGCCGAACACCCAGAGCGGCACCTTCGTGTCGGGCGCCCCCAGCTTGCGCGCCATCTCCGCCGGCACCGGCTTCACCCCGGAACGGCTGCGCGCTCCCGCCTGGAAGAACTTGTCCTTGCCCGGGGGGATGATGGCCTGGTGCACCAGCCAGCCCAGCCGCTCGATTCCCACCAGCGCCATGGGCGTCATCGGCAGGAACTCCGGCTTCGCCGGGCAGCCCCGGTCCGGCTCCGGCATGTCCACCACCACCGCGTCGCCGTTGTCCGCATCCACCTGGGCCCGCGCGGCCAGGGGCCACACCGCCAGCACCAGTCCCCACGTGAGCACCGCGCGCATCGCTCTCCCCGTCATCGTCGGACCTCCGCCTGAAGTCATACCGCAAGCGGACGCCTGGGCGGAGGACGTCCCGCCTCACGGGAAGCAGCCGGACGCTCAGCGCTTCTTCTTGCCCGGGACGGCCTTCGGCTTGCCCTTCGCGGGCACCGTCCCCGCGTCCGGCGCCGGCACGTCCGACACCGTCGCGTCCACGGTGTCCTCCGGCGGGGACTCCGGCTTCGGGGGCGCTTCCACCTCCGCCCGATCCTCCAGCGGCACGCGGCCCACCGCGCGGTTGAACAACGCCCACAGCGCCTTGTGGTGCCCCGCCCGGTCCGTCTTGCCCGTCAGCACCAGCCCCGCGCCGCTGTAGCGCACCGCCAGCCCCGGCGGCATCCCCGCCGTGAAGTCCTCCAACTGCGCCTGGAGCTGCGGCATGTCGAACGTCAGGTCCAGCTCCCGCGCCAGATACGCCTCCGTGCGCAGCAGCTCGCGCAGCGCCGTGCGGCACGCGGCGTCCTTCACCGTGGCCGTCAGCGACTTGTCCACGCCCTGCGTCGCCTTCAGGTCCGGACACGCCTTCTTCGCCGCCGCCAACTGGGGCGCGAAGTTCTCCAGCTCCGTGGGCCCCACCGCCACGCGCCACACGGCGAAGCGCCCCTCCGCGTACAGCAGCATCATCGTGACGCCGGGCTTGTGGGCCGTCAGGAGCAGCTCGCCGCTGCCCGGCAGCGCCTCCGCCGACGCCACGGACGCGTCCTCCACCTCCGCCCAGTCCACGGCGGTCAGCTTCTGGAAGGTCTCCTTGCCCGGCTCCAGCGTCAGGGCCTGGTCCACCGGCCAGGCCAGGGCCGCCGTGGGAGCAGCCAGCAGGCCCAGCAGTCCGCCAATGACGTACATCCGACGTCCCCGCATGGTGGCCTCCGCCAGGGTGGTATGACCGTCTAGCACGGGATAAGAACGACGCCCTATGCCTACCTGGACCCTCTGGGTCGCCTGCCTGGCCCTCTGTTTCACGAGGTCCCTGGTCGCCGCCGCGGAGTCCGCCCTCTACGGGACCTCGGACCTGCGCGCCCAGGAACTCGCCGAGGAGAGCAAGACCTCCGCCGCCCGCCGCGTGCTCCGCCACAAGACGGAGCGTGAAGCCACCGCCACGGCCCTGCGCCTGGGCATGGTGCTCAGCGGCTTCCTGGCCGCCGCCATCGGCGCCTTCGTTCCCCCGCGCATGCTGGACTTCAGCCGCTACGGCGAGGCCGCCTGGGTGCCCGTCGCCACCGTGTGCGCGGGCGCCCTCTTCGTGGGCGTGCTCGCCAGCCTCATGGAAGTCACCATGCGCGGCCTGGCCAACGGCAACCCGGAGCGTTGGGCGCTGCGGCTGGCGTCGCTGGTGTCCATGCTGGTGCTGCTGCTCTACCCGCCCATGCGCATCATGCTGGGCCTGCTCAACCTGGGCGCCCGCACCTTCGGCCGCACCCTGCGCTTCGAGCCGCCGCCCCCGCCCCTGGAGGAGTTGGAGAAGCTGCTCGCCGCCCAGGCCGCCCGCAACGAGGTGGACAAGAGCGCGCCCCAGCTCATCCGCTCCATCTTCGAGCTGTCCGACAAGCGCTGCCGCGACGTGATGGTCAACCGCACGGATGTCATCTCCGTGGACATCACCACCCCGCCGGACGAGGTGCTGCGCATCCTGGCGGAGGAGAACCACTCGCGCATCCCGGTGTACCACGACGACGTGGACCACATCGTCGGCGTGCTGCACGCGCGCGACCTCATCCCGCTGCTCCAGCACCCGGAGCTCATCGTCCTGCAGGACGTCATCCGCCCTGCCCACTTCGTGCCGTGGATGAAGCCCGTGGGCGACCTGCTCCGGGACATGCAGAAGCGGAAGATCCACATGGCCATGGTCGTCGACGAGTACGGCGGCTTCATGGGCGTCGTCACGCTGGAGGACATCCTCCGCGAAATCGTGGGTGACATCGGCGACGAGTTCGAGGTGGAGGAGAAGCTCGTCGAGAAGATGGCCGACGGCAGCTCCCTGGTGGACGCCGCGATGGAGGTGGATCAGTTCACCAAGGTCTTCGGCTTCCCCCTGCCCGAGGGCGACTTCGACACGCTCGGCGGCTACCTGTCGTCGCTCGCGGGCCACCTGCCCGACGTGGGCGAGCGCTTCACCTACAACGGCTGGCAGTTCGTCGTGGCCACCAAGGAAGGCGCCCGCATCGACCGCGTGCGCATGAGCCGCCTCAAGAGCGCCGTGCCCGGCCCGCCCGAGGTCACGCCCCGCGATGGCGCCCCTTCCTCCTCCGTGAAGGAAGAAGCCCGGGAC
Organism: Corallococcus sp. CA047B; assembly: GCF_003612065.1. NCBI lineage: Bacteria > Pseudomonadati > Myxococcota > Myxococcia > Myxococcales > Myxococcaceae > Corallococcus > Corallococcus sp. CA047B. The sequence goes on along the minus strand of NZ_RAWD01000080.1, from coordinate 12,160 downwards.
GCCGCGCGCCGCACCGAGAACGAGTCGCCTCCGGACTCCGGCTCCTCTCCCGAAGCCAAGGGCTGAGCCGGAAAAACACCGCGCGTCAGGGTGCCGGGGCCACCGCTCCGCCCGGCATCCACGGAATGCCCAGCACGCGCGCGTCCCGGAAGGGGGCTCTCCGCTCGGAGCCGCCGAAGCGCAGCACCACGCCCCCCTCCACCCGCACCGCGTGGGACGTGGGCTCCGGCCGCGCCGCCGAGCGGGGCACGGCCAGCGGGAAGCGCAGCTCCAGCGGGACTTCGCTCAGGCCATCCAGCGGCACGACCATCACCTGCTCGCCGGTGATCATCCGCTGGCCATCCACCCGCAGGTCGATGTCCGCGCGGGTGAGCGAGGCCGCGTCGGAGGACGGGTTTCGCACCTTCAGCTTCAGCGTGAGCGTCCCCGTGCCCTCGCGCGTGAAGGCCATGTCCACCGCCTCCACCCGGACCGCGTCGTCGTAGGCGCGCGGCTGGAAGGGCACCACGCCCAGGCAGGCGGAGCCAACGACGGCACTTCCCAGCACCAGCCCGAGCACCGCCCGGCGCGAGCGCATCAGCCGCCCAGCAGAGGCTGCAGCGCCTCCACCGTCAGGGGCCAGCCCGCGCGGCGCGACAGCACCTCCAGCGCCTTGATGAACTCCGCCGCGGACTGGAAGCGGCGCGCCCGGTCCGCGAACAGCGCCTTGCGCGCCACCTGCGCCGCGTAGTCCGGCAGGTCCGGCGACACCGAGGACAGCAGCGGCACGCGCGCGTCCCGCACCTGGTGCATGAGCTGCGCTTCGTTGTCGCCGGTGAACAGGCGCCGGCCGCCCCACAGCTCCCAGAGCATCACGCCCACCGCGTACAGGTCCGTGCGTGCGTCCACCGCCTGTCCCAGCACCTGCTCCGGGCTCATGTACGGCAGCGTGCCGCGCAGCGCGCCGGACTCGCCGCGCATCATCCCTTCCACCTCCGCCACGCCGAAGTCGGTGAGCTTCACGTCGCCCTGGATGCCCAGCAGCACGTTGGCGGGGTTCACGTCGCGGTGGACGATGGTGGCGCCGTTCTCCCCCACCTTGGCGCGGTGGATGTAGTCCAGCGCCTTGAGCACGCACCACGCGATGTAGCAGGCGGACTCCGGCGGCATCGCGGCGCCCGCCTTGATCAGCAGCTCCTGCATGTAGCCGAGCGTCCGGCCACTCACGAGCTCCTGCACCATCAGGTAGTCGGGCCCGGCGCGGAACAGCCGGAAGGTCCGCACGATGTGCGCGTTGCGCAGGCGCACCGTGAGCTTCGCCTCGTCGACGAAGGCCTTCACATACGCGGGGTCGTTGCGGAAGGACGGGTGCAGCCGCTTGATGACGACTTCCTCGGGCTCGCCCGGGGAGCGCTGCGTCGTCTCGCGCGCGCGTGCTTGATACACCTCCGCCATGCCGCCGACCGCCAGCCGGCCGACCACTTCATAGCCACCCAGGTCCGGAGCTTCCGCCACGGCGGTAACACTATCCCGGTTCCGGAGCGCGCCCCACTATTCCGCTACCAGGGAGGCGAAGAGGGACTCGTACTTCCGGGCGGACGCCGCCCAGGAGAAGTCCTTGCCCATCCCCCGCCCCCGGAAGTCGCCCAGGCGCACGGGATCCGCGTAGAGGGCCAGCGCCCTGCGGATGGCCGCCAGGAGCGCCGTGCGGTGGAAGGTTTCGAAGAGCAGTCCGTTGCCGTCCAGCCCCCCCTCCACCGTGTCCACCAGTCCACCCGTGGCCCGGACGATGGGCACCGTTCCGTAACGCAGTGAATACATCTGATTCAGGCCGCACGGCTCGTAGCGGCTGGGCATCAGGAAGAAGTCCGACCCCGCCTCCACCAGGTGTGACAATTCCGGGTCGAACCCGATGTGCACCCCCACCTGCGTGGGGTAGCGCTCCTGCAACGCGCGCAGGCCCGCCTCCAGCACAGGGTCCCCGTTGCCCACCGCCACGAAGCGCAGGTCCGCCTGGAGCGCCGCGGGCATCGTCTCCAGAAGCAGGTCCACGCCCTTCTGCCACGCCAGCCGGCTCACGATGCCGAACACCGGCGCGCCCGTGTCCCCGGACAGCCCGAAGCGCTCCAGCAGGGCGCGCTTGCAGGTCGCCTTGCCCTTCAAGTCGTCCGGGCCGTAGTGCTCCGGCAGGTACGCGTCCGTGCGGGGGTTCCACTCGTGCGCGTCGATGCCGTTGAGGATGCCGGTGAGCGCGTGCGAGCGCCGGCGCAGCAGGCCATCCAGGCCGTAGCCCTGCTCCGCCGTCTGGATTTCGCGCGCGTACGTGGGCGACACGGTGGTGAGCGCCTCGGAGAAGACGAGCCCCGACTTGAGGAAGTTCACCTGGTCGTAGAACTCCACGCCCTCCGGGGTGAACAGGTCCCACGGCAGCCCCAGGTCCTCCATCGTCCCCTTGGGGAACTGCCCCTGGTACGCGAGGTTGTGGATGGTGAAGACGCACTTCGCGCGGGAGAGCGGCGTGCCCTGGAAGCCCCGGCGCAGCGCCACCGGAACGAGCCCCGTCTGCCAGTCGTGCAGGTGGATGATGTCCGGGAAGAAGCGCAGCCGCTGCGCGGCCTGGAGCGCGCCGATGCACAGGTAGGCGAAGCGGCGGGGGTTGTCCGCGAACTCCCCGCCCCCATCGCCGTAGAGCCCCTTGCGGCCGCCGTAGAGGGCCTCGTTCTCCAGGAAGAGCACCTCCAGGCGCTCGGTGAGGCGCGCGGACAGGACGGGGCCGCCCACCTCACCGAAGGGGAAGCGCAGCACCAGGGACTGGCCGGTGGGCTCCAGGTGGCCGGTGTTGCGCACGTCCTGGTAGCGGGGCGTGACGATCTTCACGTCGTGCCCCAGCGCGGCCAGCGCCGTGGGCAGGGCCCCTGCGACGTCGCCCAGCCCCCCCGTCTTCGAGAAGGGGGTGACCTCCGAGGCGATGAAGAGAATCTTCATGAACACACGATCGCGGGTCCAGACAGGGAGTCAACCGCGAACGTGCGCCCTGGGGTGGGGTTTCCTATGGTGCGGCGCGTGACGATCCCCCCCGACCCCATCCAGCGCTTCGCCGACCTCTTCGCCCAGGCCAAGAAGGCCATCCCCGTGGACCCCAACGCCATGGTGCTGGCGTCCGTGGACAACGAGGGCCGCCCGAGCGCCCGCGTGGTGCTGCTCAAGGACTTCGATGCACGGGGCTTCGTCTTCTTCACCAACTTCCAGAGCCGCAAGGGGCGCCAGCTCACCGCGCACCCGCACGCCGCGTTGTGCTTCCACTGGCAGCCCCTGGAGCAGCAGGTGCGCATCGAGGGCCGGGTGGAGCAGGTGACGGACGCGGAGGCGGACGCGTACTTCCAGAGCCGGGCGCGCGGCAGCCAGATTGGCGCGTGGGCCAGCCTCCAGAGCGAGGAGCTGCCGGACCGCGAGCTGCTGGACGCGCGCGTGGCGCAGGTGGAGGCCCGGTTCCAGGGCCGGCCGGTGGAGCGCCCCCCGCACTGGAGCGGCTTCCGCGTGGTGCCGGAGCGCATCGAGTTCTGGCACGCCCGCCCCAGCCGCCTGCACGAGCGCAACGTGTACCTGCGCGACGGCGAGGGCTGGAAGACGGCGCTCCTGTATCCCTGAAGGCGCACGGCGCGTCCCCTGAGCTTCAGGGCACGCGGTGCGCGCGGAAGGTGACGCGCAGTGTGTACGTGCCCGCCGGGGCCTCCACGCGCACGAAGTCCCGCGCGTGCGGCGTCGCGAGCGTCAGCGTGCTCCCGGAGGCCTGCCGCTCCCAGGCCACCAGCGCCAGGTCGTCCACCGCCGTCACGCCCTGCCCTGACTTCGGGGGCGCGGTGTTGAGGGTCAGGTCCAGCGCCCAGGGTGCGTTCCAGAGGTCGGGCCGGGGCGGATCCGCCGGGAAGCGCAGGTCCTCCGACACCAGCGTCCAGTCGTAGGTGCCGCCCTCGTGGCGCAGCAGCGTCTGCGAACCGAAGAGCGTGTAGGACTCCACGGGCAGGTACTGCACGCCCACGGAGAAGGCACCGCCGCCCTGCCCCTTCACCCAGGCCACCGCCGTGAGGTCGCGGTTGGGCGGGCCCTCCGCGAAGCCGGGCGGCCGGAAGCGGTTGACCAGCTTCACCGCCGCGCCGCGCGAGTCACTGGAAGCGCGACGCTGGCAGAGGGCCGCGGCGCCCCGGTGCGGACCGTCCTGGCACACGTAGCCCGCGCCATTTCCCAGGCCCCAGCGCGGCGCTTCGTTGGCGTCGTCGTCCACGTCGTGGTCCTCGAAGTCGCCGTGCAGGAGCACGTCGCGTCCGGCCTTGAGCTTCACGCCCGTGGGCGGCGTCTCGCCGGTGAGCCGGGCCACGGCGACGGACTCACCCTCGTGGCGCAGGGCCCGCAGGTCCACCGTGGCGCGGCCGTGGGCCTCCACCGTCACCGGCACGTCCACGGTGCGCTCGCTCACCGCCGCGTGCTGGCCGGCCGGAAGCAGCTCGCCCCAGGAGGGCTGGGGCACCAGCTCCACGTCGCCCTCGCGGGACAGCTCCGCGAGGTTTCGCAGGAAGGCCTCCGCCAGCTCGCCCGCGATGGGCCGGGGGCGGTAGTCCTCGATGTACACGGGCACCGCTCGGGCCCGGTCCACGCGAGCGCCCGTGGCCTCCACCTCCGCGAGCAGGCCCACCATCGTCTCCAGGCGGTCCTGGTCGAAGGCGAAGTTGCCCAGCGACTGCGCCAGCAGCACGCCCTTGTAGCGCGCGAAGCCCTGGGGGATGTGCGGGTGGTGCGCGATGACGAGCCCCGCGCCCGCGTCCACCATGTCGCGCATGCGCTGCGCCGTCGGGGTGGAGGGCCGCACGCTGTACTCGACGCCGGTGTGCAGCACCGCCACCGGAACGCGGCCCTGGGCGCGCTCGGCGCCGAGCAGCGACGTCACCCGGGACATGTTGCGCGCATCCGCCGCGCCGCCCTGGTTCGGGCCCGCGACGTACTGCTGATCATGCTCGCTGCCGGTGATGGAGCACATCGACACCAGGCTGTAGCTGCCGCCCGCGAGCGGCACGCGCGCCGGGACGAAGGCCTCCGTCTCATTCCGGCCCGCGCCGCTGAAGGCCATGCCCGTCGCGCCCACGTGCGAGAGCGTGTCGTTGAGTCCCGGCGCCAGGTAGTCGTAGACGTGGTTGTTGCCCAGGCTCACGTAGTCCACGCCCAGCCACGGCAGCGCGGGCAGCGAACCGGGCAGCGTGAAGAACGCATAGGCCTTGTCGTCATGGGGCGTGGTGGGCGAGTCCGTCACCGGCGTCTCCAGGTTCACGGCCCGGAAGTCCGCGGCCTGGAAGTAGGGCCGCACGTGGGTGAAGACCGCCTTGGTGCCCGGCAGCGGATCCGACACGCGGATGAGCGCCGCGGGGTCGTCCGGAGGCATCTGGTTGCGGGGCGTGGTGTCGTCCGGATCCAGGAAGCGCCGGCCCAGCGACACGTCCCCCGCGAAGAGCATCCGCACGCCGCCGTCCTTCGCGGACAGCCGCACTGGAGGCAGCATCACGCGCGTCTCGGACAGACTCCGGCGCAGCGCCACCGCCACCACGGCCGGCCGGAAACCCTCCGCGTCCACCTGGAGCAGCCGGTTGTGCCGGGGCAACACCGGGAAGCGGAAGCGACCGTCCGCGTCCGTGCGCGCCTGCGCCTCCCCCACGCGCACCAGGAGGTTCGCGAGCGGCGCGCCCGCGACGGAGACCACCGTGCCTTCCAGCGCGATGCCGGTGCACGCATAGGCGCGGCGGGCCTTGCGCTCGGCGTCGGGCAGGGACGCCGCGTCTCCGAGTTCGGGCTCGGGCGCGCAGGTCGTCAGGACGGGAGGGACCTCCTCCTCGGGCGGTGGCTCCTCCGGTGGTGGCTGTTCGTCGGGAGTCTCCCCGGGAGGCGGCTCGACCGGGGGTGGCGTCTCGTCAGGAGGCGGCGTCACCGGCGGCGGTGACTCGGATGGCGCTTCGTCTCCCGGCGCCGTCACGCCCCCCTGTCCGTTCGACGGGGCCGAGGCCCCCGGACCGCACGCCACCAGACACGCCGCCATCCACGCCATCGGCAGGAACCGCTGCCCCATCCCGTCCCCCTGCGCCGCCCTCGACCGCCGGCCACTTCCGGCGTCGAGATGGGGACGAAAGCGGGCGGGCGCCAGGGAAGGACTTGCCCCTGGGGGCTGCCTGCCTGCTCTGGCGGCGCCGGGCGCGTTCAACGCCCGACACCGCGGCGTCAGGCGCGCCCTACCAGGGGATCTCCGCGCCCTCGTAGTCGAAGAACCGGCCGGAGTGGTCCAGCGAGACGCCGTCGATGACCCGGAGCATCCCGCGCACCGAGTCGTCCGCCGGCAGCGGCGCATCCTGGCCGCCCATGTCCGTCTGCACCCAACCCGGATGCAGCAGCACGCACGCCAGGCCATCCCGGCGCAGGTCGTTGGCCATGGAGCGCACGCCCATGTTCAGCGCGGCCTTGGACATGCGGTAGGCGTACGCGCCGCCTTCCGTGTTGCTGGAGAGCGAGCCCATGCGCGACGTCACGTGCGCCACCTTGCGGCCGACACCGTGTCGCAGCGCGGGCAGGAGCGCGGAGGTGATGCGCAGCGGCCCGAGCGCGTTCACCGCGAACGTGCGCTCCAGGTCCTCGAAGTCCAGCTCGTGCAACCCCACCCACTGTCCCGACACGCCCGCGTTGTTGATGAGCACGTCCACCGGCTCGCGACAGACATTCGCCGCGAACGCGCGCACGCTGTCCGCGCAGGTGACATCCAGCGCGTGGATCCGCAAGCGATTGCCGGACTCGTGCAGCAGCGGCTCCAGCCGACGCGCCATCTCCGGGGCGCGCACGCCCGCGTCGACGGTCTCTCCTCGCCGCAGCAGCTGCTGCACGAACTCGAAACCGATTCCGCGGCTGGCTCCCGTGATCACGTAGCGCATACCTGTATTAACGCGCGGGGTAGCGCTCCTTGGCAAAGCACCCCCCTTCGCACTAAGGCGCCCGTGGGTGCTCACCTCACGACAGCAGGGGATGGACGACATGACGGTCGCGGTCATCGGCGGGGGGCTTTCAGGACTGGTCCTGGCTCACCGATTGCGGTCGCGCGGCACGGCTGCCGTGGTGCTGGAGTCCTCGTCGCGCGTGGGTGGAAACGTGCAGACCCGCACAGAGGGGGGCTACCTCCTGGAAGCCGGACCCAACAGTTTCCTGGACCGGGAGCCCGCCACCCGTTCACTGGCGGAGGCCCTGGGTCTTGAAACACGCATCCGTCCGGCGGATGCAGCGGCAAAAAACCGCTACATCTTCACCCGAGGTGCACTTCGGGCGGTGCCGTCATCACCGCCCGCCTTCCTTAAATCCGACGTTATTTCCCTGTCCGGGCGCCTGCGGGTGCTGGGTGAGCTGTTCAGCGGACGCGGCCCCACGGGCGTGGATGAAACACTGGCGCAACTGGGCCGGCGCCACCTGGGCCGCGAGGCGACCACGGTGCTGCTGGATGCGTTCCAGACAGGCATCTACGCGGGCGACCCGGAGCAGCTCAGCGCGGAGGCCACCTTTCCGCAGCTCGTGAAGTTCGAGCGGGACCACCGCAGCCTCATCCTGGGCGCCATCCGTTCCCAGCGCGCGGCGCGCAAGGTGGCTCCAACCCCAACCCAGGAGGGTGGCCCGAAGTCGAAGCTCACCGGTCTGTTGAGCACGTTCGACAAGGGCCTGGGCGTGCTGGTGGACGCGCTGTCGGCGTCGCTGGGCGATGCGGTGCGCACCGACGCGAAGGTGGAGGGCCTCACCCGGACGGCGGACGGGTGGAAGCTCCAGGTGCGCGAGCGCGGACAACCCGTGGAGTTGCTGGCCTCCCAGGTCGTGCTGGCGACGCCCTCGTACGTGGCGGCGGACCTGCTGCGCCCGCTGGACGCGCCCCTGGCGTCGACGCTGGAGGGCATCGGCTATGCGCCCATGGCCGTGGTGCACCTGGGCTTCGCGCCGGGGGCGACGGCGAAGCCGGACGGGTTCGGGTTCCTGGTGCCGGCGGTGGAGGGCAAGGCGGTGCTGGGCACCATCCATGTCTCCACCACGTTCCCCTTCCGCGCGGAGGGCGGGCGGGTGCTGCTCACGTGCCTGATGGGCGGCACGCGCAAGCCGGAGGTCGTCGCGCGGGACGAGGACGCGCTGGTGGCGCTGGCGCGCGAGGAGTTGAAGGCGATGACGGGCCTCACCGCGACGCCGGAGCTGACGCAGGTCGTCCGCTGGCCGCGCGGCATCCCGCAGTACACGGTGGGGCACCTGGGGCGGGTGGCGTCCCTGGACGAGCGCCTGAAGCGCTGGCCGGGCCTGCACGTCACCGGCAACGCGTACCGGGGGGTGGGCATCAACGACTGCATCCGCGAGGCGACCCGGCTGGCGGACGCGCTGGCGTAGCGGCGGAGGGAGCGGCCAGGGGCTCGGGAGCGACCGCTCAACCTCGTTCCCCGACGGCCTGGCGCAACCCTCCCTGGAGGGCCCCTGGGGCACTGCCAGAGTCCGTGGGCATGTTCCACGAACACTGGAGAAACCCCCCATGTTCTCAATGCGCTCGCCGCTCCTGTTCGTGCTCGCCGTCCTCTTCTTCCCGGCCGTCCTCGCCGGGACGATCGTCCTGGACCTGGTCCCGGCGCCCGTCCCCCGGCACTAGGACGCCGGACGGTGTAGCCTCCCGCCGGAGCATGTCGGAGACGTCGGAAGGTTCCATCGTTCGCGCCACGCTGCGCGCCCTCGTCGCGCCGTGGCGGCTGGTTCCCATCATCCTGGTGTCGCTGCCGCTGCTGGTGGCCCAGGTGCGCTGGAGCCTGGATCCGCACGCGTTCTGGCTGGGCCTGCTCCTGTGCCTGCTGTGCGTCGCCGTCGCGCCCGTGTCCTACCGGGTGCTGTTCCCAGAAGGGCTGGACCTGAGCCACGGAGGCATCCGCCTGCTGCTCTACGCGGCGGTGGGCTGCGGCGTGGTGCTGTCGGTGGGCTACGCCCTGCCCCGCGTCACCCTGATGCTGCCCACGTTCCTGTCGGAGCCGTACAACCTGGCCATCTGCGGCGGCCTGTTCCTGGTGGCCGGCTGGGGCCTGGGGCGGGACATCGGCTTTGAAGAGACGCTGCTGCGCGAGCGGGCGCGCGCCACGCGCTTCGCCTGGGAGGCCGAGCAGGCGCAGCTGCTGGCCATCCGCAGCCACCTGGATCCGCACTTCCTCTTCAACACGCTCAACGCCATCGCGGAGTGGTGCCGCGAGGACGGCGCCGTCGCGGAGGCCGCGGTGCTGCGCCTGTCCACGATGCTGCGCTCGGTGCTCGCGGGCGTGCGCAGCGTCACCTGGCCGCTGTCCCAGGAGCTGGAGCTGATGCGCACGCTGTTCGACCTGCACCTGTTGCGCGACCCGGACCTGTTCCAGCTCCACATGACGGTGGCGCAAGGGTTGGGCGACGTGCCCGTGCCGCCGCTGTTGCTCTTGCCGCTCGCGGAGAACGCGGTGAAGCACGGGCCGGCGTCCGGACACCGGGGCCCGCTGCGCGTGGACGCGGCATCCCGCGACGGGGTGGTGGTGGTGTCCATCGACAACCCCGGCGCCTCCAAGGGGCCTCGCGAGGGCAGCGTGGGCCTGCCGACCGTGGAGCGCCGGCTGGCGCTCGCGTATGGCGGTCAGGCGCTGCTGGCGCTGGAGAGCGCGGACGGGCGCACCCGTGTCACCGTCACCCTGCCCCGCAGGGGCCCCCAACCCGGAGTCCTCACGTGAGAGAGCCCCTGCGCGTCCTCATCGCCGATGACGAACTGCTGGCGCGCAAGCGCCTGTCCCGCCTGTTGGCCGCGCTGCCGGACGTGAGCGTGTGCGGCGAAGCGGTGGACGGGGACTCGGTGCTCGCCGCGGTGCGCGCGGGAGGCGTGGACGTGGTGTTGCTGGACATCCACATGCCGGGTCTGAGCGGCCTGGATGCCATGGCCCTGCTGCCCGTAGGCGGCCCCCACGTCATCTTCTGCACCGCCCACGCGGAGCACGCGGTGAACGCCTTCGAGCACGGCGCGGTGGACTACGTGCTCAAGCCCGTGGAGGCGGCGCGTTTGCAGAAGGCGCTGGAGCGCGCCCGGGCCCGGCTGCCCGCCTCCCCTCCGACATCCGCGCCGACGTCCGCTCCGGCCGCGCGAGCGAAGAACGTCACGGCCCCTCCCCAGGCCTCCGGAGGAAGCGGGCCCGCCTTCGCGCGGCTGCCCATTCCCACGCGTCAGGGGCTGGTGCTGGTGTCGCCGGACGCCATCTCCCACGCGTCGCTGGAGGACGAGCTGGTCACGGTGTTCACCACGCAGGGTGACTTCCTCACCGACTTCACCCTCAACGAGCTGGCGGACAAGCTGCCCGCCGAGCACTTCCACCGGGTGCACCGGAGGGCCCTGCTCAACCTGTCGCACGTGACACGGCTGGAGCCGCTGGAGACGGGCGGCTACCTGGCGCGCACGGCGCGGGGGCACTCGGTGGAGGTGAGCCGCCAGTCCGCACGCGAGCTGCGCCGCATGCTGGGGCTGCGCAAGGGCGCGGAGGACGAGGGCTGAAGCGCCCCCGTCCCTACTTCCGCCTTCAGTTCCAGACGAACAACTGGTGCACCTGCCCGGCGTCGTCGCCCAGCGTGTCCAGCAGGGCCTGACGCGCGGGACCGGGGAGCTCCGCGCCACCGCGGGCGCAGCGGGCCGCCTCCTCGCGGGTCAGCGCGGGCGCGGTGCAGAAGGAGTCCTGCCAGCGCGCCAGGAGCGTCCGGAAGAAGGTCTGCTCGTAGCCCTGGAGCTCGCCGTCCAGCCACCCGTCCTTGCTGGGCTGCGCGAACTTCTGCGGCGTCACCCCGCCGGGGGTGAAGGTGATGTTGTGCTCGTAGCCGGACGCGGTCAGCGACTTCTCCGCCTTCACCGCCAGGGGCGCGTGCTGGTCCTGGAGGACGGCCTGGGCCACCACCGCGAAGTGGTACTCCACCTCCCGGCGCAGCGCTCGGTACTCGAAGGCGCGCGGCACGTCGCGGTACTTCGTCACCTCCACCGTCGTCTTGTACTCCACCGTCTTCTTCTGGGTGACGAGCCGCTTCTTCATTACCCCCTTGTCCTCGTATGCCTCCTCCACCGAGTACGGGACCTCCGCCGTCGCGGTGCGATCCTCGTGGTCGGTGTACGGCACCTGCTCCGTCCACGTCGCCGTCAGCGACACCGGCTGACTGCTGTTGTCCTCGCGCAGGCTGCCTTCCAGCGTGAGCGGCACGCGGCGCGAGGAGGCGTCCGAATACCAGGGCGAGGCTTCGAACGCGCCCGCCATCCGCGCCATCAGGTATTTGACGACGTCGTTGCTGATGCCATCCATGGACACCTGGAACATGGGAACGCCCAGCGCCTCCGGGAACATCGGCGCCCGGGGCGCGTCCTGGCGGTAGTGCCGGCAGTAGCGCGACACCAGCTCCGCCCAGTGCGCGGTGCCCACCGAGGGTGACTGCTTCAGCCGGGCGCACGTCGCCTCGCCGCCCTGCTGCACCGCGTTCTCCATGTCGCGGCGGATGGGCGCCATCTCCGCGTGGGCCAGGAGCGCGCGCTTGCGGTTGAGGTGCGACTCCGCCGTCAACGCGTGGCCCCGCTTCGCCTGCTCTCCGATGAGCTGGCGCAGGTGCTGGTGCGTGCCCGCCATCTCCTCCAGGAGCGAGCTCTCCATGCCGCCGTCCAGCTTGGAGTTCCACTTCACCTTGTAGGCGAGGAACTGCTCCAGGTTCCGCTCCGCGTCCTCGTCCCTGCCTTCCAGCCGGGCCTGCCGCGACCCGGTGAGAAGCTGCGACAGGCCGCGCCAGCGCAGGTCGTCCAGCGAGGCGCGCAGCGACGTGTCATTGGGTGAATCCTCGACGACCTTCACGTACAGCTCGGCGGCTTCGATGAAGCGGCCCTTCTCCGCCAGGTCGTTGGCCTGGCCCCGGATGGTGGAGCACGCGGTCACCGTGCTCGCCAACAGGAGCAGCGGCATGAGGAAGAACTTCCGGCGCGGGCCGGAGCGGAGGGACGGGGAGGCGGAGGAAATCACGAACGGCACCCTTCAGCGCGTGGCGCGTGGCACGCGGGCTGACGACCAGGATGACCGGCATATTCACCGCGACGCCCCCGTCCCCACAAGGGGCCCCCCAGGTT